>JAFMRP010001045.1 GCA_017354095.1 Ktedonobacteraceae bacterium | reverse complement strand
GGCGGCTGCCCTCGTGGCTGCGGCCACCCCAGGCGCCGTGAACGGTTTCCAGCTCGTCTGCTGAGAGTTCGAAGGCGCCAGCGGGATGCTCTGGCAGTTGGGCCAGTTCCTCTGTGCTCAGGCTGTTGCGATACGCCTCGTCCTTCCAGGCGCGTGCAATGTCAAGTTTCATGCTGAGAGTTTCCTTTCTCAGATAAATTAGTTATTGTCGTTAATGCAGACCGCAAGCACAACGGTGCTGAGACAGATGAAAAGTGCGGTCACGAACTGGTTGTTGCCACGCTCGTGGCTGCGGCCACCCCAGCCGTTCCAGGCGCCGTGAACGGTTTCCAGCTCGTCTGCTGAGAGTTCGAAAGCGCCAGCGGGATGCTCTGGCAGTTGGGCCAGTTCCTCTGTGCTCAGGCTGCTGCGATACGCCTCATCCTTCCAGGCGCGTGCGATATCAAGTTTCATGTCGAGAGTTTCCTTTCTCAGGTACATATATGATCGGTATGGGGCGATCAACCGTCGTTACGTTTGTTCACACGAACCAGCCACCCCATACCATTTCACCAGGCGAAACGCTGCCTAGTTTTCGTTAACACAGACCGCAAGTATAAAGGTGTTAAGACAGATCAGAAACGCGGTCACGAACTGGCGGTCGCCACGCTCGTGGCTGCGGCCACCCCAGGCGCCGTGAACGGTTTCCAGCTCGTCTGCTGACAGCTCGAAGGCGCCAGCGGGATTCTCTGGCAGCTGAGCCAGTTCCTCTGTGCTCAGGCTGTTGCGATACGCCTCATCCTTCCAGGCGCGTGCGATATCAAGTTTCATGTCGAGAGTTTCCTTTCTCAGTCCGAGATATCCTGGTGTTGGTGAGCTTCACCCGATTGGGAAACGTGCTGTTTACAGTGGCTTTCAATGGGTACCTTATTCTACCCTTGAGCTACTATTTTGCATAATGTCTCCCTGGTGAAAGTTCTACCCTTGCACCTAGATACATTATACAAAGGCATGCAATCCATATATAGATATGCGTTTACCTCTAATTACCATAATACGCTTTAAGCTTTTCTGACTTCTCTTTCTCCATTTGCTGCTGGATGAGGCGTGCGTAGTGGCCGTTACGTTGTAGTAATTCATCGTGTGTGCCGCGTTCAACGATTGTGCCACGATCCATCACCAGGATCACATCGGCGTGGCGAACGGTGCTCAGGCGATGCGCGATAATAATCTGTGTGCAGGGAAACAGCTGCAAGTTCTGTGCTACCTTGCGTTCCGTACCGACATCCAGGCTACTTGTAGCCTCATCCAGAAGCAGGATGGAGGGTTTGTTTGCTACCGCGCGGGCGATGGCCAGGCGCTGGCGCTGACCGCCTGAGAGGGCGCTGCCGCCTTCGGCGACAAAGGTTTCATAGCCCATCGGCATTCTCACGACATCTTCGTGCATAGCTGCGACCTGGGCGGCCTGCATCACCTGTTCCTGGGGCATAGTGGGGTTATTGAGCGTGATATTCTGCAAAATCGTACCGCTAAAGATGGCTGCATCCTGCAGTACGACGCCGAACTGGCGCCGCACCTCCTGTATCTGCAGCTGCCGCAGGGGAAAGTTATCGTAGTAGATCTCGCCCTCTGTGGGGATATAGAGGCCCAGCAGGAGCTTGCCCAGGGTACTTTTGCCTGAGCCGGTGCGTCCCACGATCGCGACTTTCTGGCCAGCCTTAATGACGACGCTGATACCTTGTAGTACTTTTGGCGCATCAGACGCATACTGGAAGCCGACGTTGTCCAGGCGAATGTGGCCGGTCAGTTGAGGTGGCATGCGTACCGACTGGGTATTCTGTTCGGGCTCACTGCCCATAATATCGCCCAGGCGAGCCAGGTGGGCCTGCACCATCTGCAATTGTTGGCCCCGGTTGACCATCGCGGCAAGGGGATCGAGAAAGGCAACGGCGAGCGCATTGAGTGCCAGCATCGTCCCAATCGACATCGAGCCGCTCAGCACCTGCATAGCTCCCAGCCAGAGCAATGCCAGCGGGGAGAAGAGACGCAAAGCAGTCAGGATCGAGCCAAGGACAGCGACAAGGTAGCTGCGGCGGACGGAGAGATTGAGGTGATCGAAAAAGAGATTTGACCAGCGCTCGTAGGCGCTGTACTCGGCTCCGGCGGCCTTCAAAGTAGCGATGCCAGAGAGTGCTTCAGCCATGTAACCCTGTGATTTGCCCTGCGCGGTCAGTTCTTGATTGGCCAAGTGTGTGATTGGCCTGGCGGTGAAGATGGTCAGCAGCACCTGTGCCAGGCCTACCAGGAGCGTGAGCACGCCATAGGAAGGAGATTGTGCCAGCAGGATGAGCAGGTAGAGCGTGACCATAGTACTATCGAGCAGCGACGAGATCATCTGATTGCTCAGCAGATCGCGAATCATGGTATTGCTATTGACGCGAGTCAACAGGTCGCCGCTAGAGCGCTGTTGAAAGAAGCTGTATGGCAGGGTCAGCAAGTGTTCAAAAAATCCCAGCATCAGGTGCATATCGATGCGCGAACGGAGATAGACCAGGAGCCACTCGCGCAAGAGTGTGACCACGCTCTGCGAAAGGAGCAGCATGAGCATGCCGATGCCAAGCACAAGCATGGCGCTATCCATTCTGGAGGGAAGGATTTGATCAACGACGACTTTGGTAAGCAGCGGAAATATCAGGCCCAGCATCTGTAACAGAACGGAGGTAACCAGCACCTGAACAATGGTACCGGGGGCCTGGCGCACCG
>JAFMRP010000209.1 GCA_017354095.1 Ktedonobacteraceae bacterium | reverse complement strand
GGAGCTGCTGGTCATGGACGGCTTTCAGGCTGGTGTAGGAAGAAAAGGGCTGCATATGTGACTCCATTCATATTCGTTCATTGATGATGTATGAGTACGGTCAAGTTTCTGGATTAAGGATAAATCAAGAGTGGTGGTAGTGTGATCTGCCAAAGGTGGTAATCCGCTGTGTAAGTGAGGGGTATTTTTGCCGGTGAGATGGGGGTAGAGTTGTTACATGTTACAAGAGGTTGAGCCTGGTGGCCTGTGCGATTGCCTGTGTGCGGCTATTGACGTTGAGTTTGCCATAGATGTTGCGGGTGTGGACTTTGACCGTGCCCGGTGAAAGCACAAGGCGCCTGGCAATCTCGCGGTTGGAGAGGCCGCTGGCAATCAGGCCCAGAACCTCTAATTCGCGCTCGCTCAGGGGTTCGAGCAGCGATTGGTTGGCTACCGGGTGAGGTGTATCATCCGATTCGTTGAGGATTGAGCGGATGGTGGTTTCCAGGTCAAGGCTGCCACCGCGTTCCCAGGTGGCCTGATAGGTATCCTCGCCGAGCTGGCGTGTCAGGCTGGCGCGCAGACGTGCTAACAGAGGCCAGTGATGGAGCCATCCGTTTGCCCAGGTGGGCTGGTGAAAGGCGAGGCCCAGGAGTTCGGCGGCGGATTCCGGTATACCCTCGTGAGCGCGTGCGGCGGCCTCGATGACCAGGCAGAGTGTCGCCGGGCCGGGGTCGTCGCGCCGCTCCCAGAATAGGGAGGGATAGCCCTGGCGAGCGGCTGCATAGCGTCCCTGACCGCAGTCCGCCACCACCTGTCCCCACTGAGCGCTCAGGTCGTTGCAACTGCCGAAGAATGGTACCTGCGAAAGCTCCTGATGTTGTTGGACCAGTGCCGCGCCTTCCATATAGGTCTCGTCCATCACGCAGACCAGGAATGCCAGCAAACCTGTTGATAGCATTTTTCCGTCGAGATTGTGGGTCTCGTCAGCCCGGTGCTGCATGCGCCGGGCGAGCGCCCGGGCTTCTTCCAGGCCGCCCCGCATCGTGATAATCTGTGCCAGGCTGAACATAGCTTGAAGGATGCCTTTCACGCTGCCGATTTCCTGCATTAACGCGAGGGCCTCCCGGGCATAGTGTTCGCAGGCGGCGTAATCAAGGTATGCGAGCATGGCATCGGCCAGATTGAGGGTCACCCAGGCGATACCGTTGCGATCTCCGATCTCGTGCCGCAGTTCGAGGCTTTGCCTGAGCAGCTCTTGATCTGCGTAGTCATTCTGGTTGGGGGTCTGGAAAGCCTTCCAGGCCAGTATTTCCCCTCGATAGAAAGGATCGTCGAGCGCCTCGTAAACAGCGGAGCATTCTTGAAAGAACGTTGTTGCTCTGGCATAGGCGCCTGGATATGCTTCGTCTCCCTCCCAGATCGCGACGACGCCTGACACTAACAAGCAGAAACCGATCTCCGCCTGATCCTGTCGCGCGCGGGCCGCTGCCAGGCAGGCGTCGATCTGGCCGCGCAGATCATCTTCTATGCGCAGATTGCCCAGCAGGACCAGGCGTATCAGCCGTGCGCGAATGTAACAGAGCGTGTATGCCTGCTCGTGGCCGGTCGTTTGCGAGCACTGTTCAACAGCCATGCGCAGCAGTGTCGCAACGTCATGGTAGTGCCCACGCATATCGGCGAACAGGTGCAGGCTTTCGACCGCCTGGTGAAGGGCCGCGAAGTGTCCCTGCTGGATGGCCAGCTGCCAGGCGTTGCGCACATTCTCGTAATCGGCTTCAATGGTGTTCAACGCCGTGATCTGCTGCTGGCTTTTGATATCGCGTTCAAGCTGGTGCAGCATGCCAAGATAATAGTCGATGTATGCACGCTGTACCAGTTCAGTCTGGCCGGAGGCATCTACCTGTTCCGCGCCGTACTGCCGCAGCAGTTCATGGATATAGTAGCGTCCCGATGCATTTAGACGCACCAGAGATTTATCGATCAGCCCGGCCAGCGTTTGCAGCGAGGCTCCGGCCACAGCCTGCGCGGCTTCGCGTGTGAAACCGCCGCGAAAGACGGATAGTTTCTGGAAAACATCGCGTTCGTTTTCGGTCATTAGCCGCCAGGAGTGGCTGAACACCGAGCGGATATTGCGGTGTCGTTCTGGCAGGTTGCGCGAGCGGGTGGCCAGGATATCCAGGTGATGCCTGATTTCGTGGGCGATGTCGGCAGGCCGGAGCGTCTTGAGCCAGCCGACCGCCAGCTCGATTGCCAGAGGCATGCCTTCCACCAGCTGGCAGATTTCCATTACGCTTTTGCGGTCTTCGGCCAGGTCGAAATCGCCGCGTATGCGACGTGCCCGGTTCAGGAACAGCTGCACCGAGCTGTAATCTTCAACCGACGTGTTGTCGTTCTGATCGGGATAGGCCAGTCCGGTTATCTGCCGGACCCATTCTTCCTGGAGGTTGAGCGCTTCGCGGGAGGTGGAGAGGATTTTCAGGTTGGTGGTGGCCGCCAGAATTTCGGAAACAATGTCCACGCCCTCCAGCAGATGCTCAAAATTATCCATAACCAGGAGCAAGCGTTGGGCATGTTTTTCATGCAGATACGCGAAAAACTGATCATGTGGGCTGTGATGATTCTGCTGGAAACGAAATGGTGTGGCTTCAGCGATGGCGGTCAGTATATCGCTGGCCCGGGTCAGGGGGGCGAGCGAGGCAAAAAAGATGCCGTCAGGAAACGAAGCCTGTTTGCGTGAAGCGATTTCCGTCGCCAGGCGTGTTTTGCCGATGCCGCCTGGTCCGACCAGCGTTAACAAGCGGCAGGATGGATCATCTAGCAGCGCGCTGATCTCATTGATTTCTTGTGATCGACCGATAAAGGGGGTTGCTGCCGGTGTGAGTGCTAGATTATGCATGCATCCTCGCCATCCTGTTTTTGTCGTAGATTGCCTTTCCTCTATTATACGATAAAGCTGATGCTTGCCGAATTGTTTTGAAGCTTGAGTTATAGTTTGGTTTCTTTTCGTCGATTATAAAGGCGTGTCTCAGACAGGGCATATCTCAGCAAGAGTTTTGTTGCTAGAGGTCTACACCATATGCACCTTTTGTGAGGTGTGTAGTAGTGCGAAGGATTGCGGGATTGACTATAGTCAGAAAGGGTGGCTTATGCTCAAAAAACTACCTTTTTCGCTGTTAGGAGTGTTGTTGCTGGGTGCTCTGGTATACTCGGTGGGTATGGTTTCAGGCGCCTCTGCTTCAACTATATCCAGGTATGTGAATGGACGCATGACCCTGCAGCCGCAGCAAAATACCCCCTACCAGGAGTCCTACCGTAAGGGCTACCGTCAGGGTTACCAGGATGGCCAGGCGGACTGCTCTACCAAGGGTTTCTTCCACAAGCAAAGCCAACCATCAGGCGATCAGGGTTTCAGAGATGGCTATGGTGCTGGTTATAATGCGGGTCGCGCTGCCTGTAAGCAGAAGGAGACCACCAGCGGCACGAAGCAAACCTATCAGCAGTCCTATGCTAAAGGCTACAGTCAGGGCTTCCAGGATGGCAGAGCAGACTGCAAGCAAAAGGCATTTCACCACAAGAAGCAGCAGCTCCCAACTGGTGATCAGGGTTTCAGAGATGGGTATAGCGCTGGCTATAATGCAGGTCGTGCCTCCTGTTAGTAGTTTCTAGCCGTTTCCGGCCACCCGCAAGGGGTGGCCCTACATGTTGGGTGGGCGGGTCAGGTGGTGGAGGATGAGAGAGCCGGCCCCCCACCCACCGGCTACCCGCGGGGGGTGGGCCTATATGTTGGGTGGGTGGGTCAGGCCGTGGAGGATAAGGGACCAGACGCCTTCGAAGTCGGAGTCGATGGAGGGGTTGGACCACTCGGGGGCGTGGATGGGTTTGTGGAAGCGGATGGTGGCGTTGTAGACCGCCCAGGCGGTGGTGCCCGGGTCTGTGACAGCGAACTCGCCCTGCGCGATTCCTGCGGTGATGATGCGGGTGAGGTGGTCGACAAGCTGATCAACGTGTGCTTTGATGACCCCGCGCGCACTTTCGGCGAGCTCCACATAGGTCGCGAACAGTTCTGGATCGTCGAGGGCTCTGGTGCGCTTGGCTGTGATGAGCAGGTCAAACCAGCGCCGCAGGCGGGTGGTCGCTGATCCCTCTTCGGCTGCTATGGCTTCCAGCGGCTGTGATATCTCGGCGAGCCAGCGCTCGGCCACGGCATCGCGGAGCGCCGCTTTGCTTGGGAAGTGGCGATAGACGCTGCCGTGGCTGACGCCGAGCACGCGAGCGACGTCAACTACGGTGGCCTTCGCGGGTCCGAAGCGGCGGAGGACATCCTCCGCCACATCCAGGATTCGTTCGCGTGTTAGCATCCCGTCGGTCATACGCCGGTCCTTCCGCTGTGCTCGCTATCGAGCGAGGCCATCTGAGAGGCCGCGTAGCGGTCGCCCGCGGCGACTCCAACTGGTATCGCGTGCTCGATCTGCGCGAGATCTTCCGCGGTCAGGTGCAGATCGAGCGCGCCTAATGCTTCGTTCAGCCGCTCGCGGCGGCGCGCGCCGATCAGCGGCACGATATCTGGCCCGCTTGAGAGCACCCAGGCAATTGCTACCTGCGCGACGGTGGCGTTTTTGGCCTGAGCGATCACGCGCAGCGCCTCGACGAGCGCAAGATTATGATCGATATTCTCTGCGCTGAAGCGTGGGCTAAAGCTGCGGAAGTCGCCGGGCGCCGTGGCGCGTTCCTTTGACCAGTGGCCGCTGATGAGGCCGCGTGACAGCACACCGTAGGCGGTAACGCCGATGCCAAGTTCGCGACAGGTTGGGAGAATTTCGGCCTCGATACCGCGTGAGATCAGCGAGTACTCAATTTGTAAATCGGAGATGGGATGGACGCTGGCCGCGCGGCGGATGGTCTCGGTCCCAGCCTCTGAGAGGCCGATATGCCGGACATAGCCCGCCTTTACCATATCCGCGATGGCACCGATAGTCTCTTCAATGGGGACAGCGGGATCAATGCGAGCGAGGCGGTAGATATCGACGTAGTCGGTCCCGAGCCGGCGCAGCGTGTAGGCTAAAAAGTTTTTGACGGCGGCGGGGCGTCCATCGTAGCCGGACCAGTTGCCAGCGGGATCGCGCAGCGCGCCAAACTTGACACTGATCGCGACCCGCGAGCGATCGCGGCCCCGCAAAGCCCGGTGGATCAGCAGCTCGTTGTGGCCCATGCCGTAGAAATCGCCCGTATCGAGCAGGGTGATGCCGGCATCCAGGGCAGCATGGATGGTCGCGATACTCTCGGTCTCATCGGCCGGGCCGTACAGGTCAGACATGCCCATGCAGCCTAAGCCGAGAGCGGATACGCGTGGGCCGATGGAGCCGAGGGCGCGGATTGGTATGGGGCGGTTATTCATATGTGTGTGTTTTCTCCCTGGCCACCCGCAAGGGGTGGCCTTACATATCCCCGGGTGCGGGGATGATGGTCAATCAAGTTTCGATGGGGAAAGTATAATGTGGAAAATGACAAATGTCAATATCTGTCATTATGGATCTGTTATTTGCTGGTGGGAGGATGGAAGGAAGCATAGAAACTCGTGTATACTGTGGTGAATACCAGGCATGCGGAGATTGTATATGTTTGAGAGACGGATTGAGGAGGCGGGGCTCAATAGCTGGCCCGCGCTTCAGCAGCATCTTTTTGATGGGTGGGTGATACGCTTTGCCCGGGGATATACCAAACGAGCAAACTCGGTGACACCGCTCTACCCTCAACTGCTGCCGATCGAGGAAAAGATTGAGCGGTGCGAGCATTTTTATGAGGAGAAGAAGCTGCCAGTTATTTTTCGTCTTCCGTCGTTTGCGGAAGAGAGTCAAGCGCTAGATCAGCTGTTAGAGCGACGTGGCTATCGCTATCTTGATCGCACGCTCGTCTGGTCTGCCAGGCTCTCCCCTGGTCCAGAGGTGGACGACGCGGCCTGGCGGCTGGTTCCTCTTGAAAGCTGGTTCCCGATTTATCGTCAATTCAGTGTGCGTTATATGGAGCAGCAGCACCTGCATCGTGAGTTGCTGGAGCGCATTGCGCCTCCGGTGATGTACGCGGCGCTCTATGAGCAGGGGGTGCCTGTCGCGTGTGGTTTAGGTGTGCTGGAGCACGAGGCTTTGGGGATTTTTGATGTTGTGACGGACCCGGAGCGCCGCAGGAAGGGCTATGGGAGGCGGCTGGTGGTGAGGATGCTCAACTGGGGGAGGCAGCGGGGTGCTCAGTATGCTTATCTGCAAGTCATGGACACGAATCAGGCTGCGCGGCGGATGTATGAGCAGCTTGGTTTTCAGGATTGCTATTATTACTGGTATCGTGTGCGGGAGTAGGGAGGTTGTGGGTGTGAGGGTTGATAGGGCGCGGGCCGGCCACCCGCGAGGGGTGGCCTTACATGTTGGGTGGGCGCGAGTTGGGTGTAGCATGATCATTGATCCTGGATGATCTCGTGGGCGGCGCGGGCGCCTTCTGTGGCGGCGCCTTCCATAAAGCCCTGGAAATCGACTGAGCAGTGTTCGCCCGCGAAGTGGATGGGGCCCTGGCGCACGCCCTCGTAGCCGCCGAAGTGGGTACATTGCCCGACGCGCCAGCAGGCGTAGCTGCCCAGGAGATAGGGGTCGCCGGTAGCGTAGCTCAACGCCGCTCGGCCAGTGTAGTGGGCGCTGATGCCAGGGAAGACGCGTTCCAGTTGCTGAAGGCAGTTCCGGGCGTAGTGCTGGATGTTCGCGGAATCAGTGGTGGTGGAATAGGCCGTTGGGGGCGCATAGGCGGCCCCTCTTCGCCCGCTGGTATAATCGACGAGCAGCGCACTTGAGCCTGTTTGACCGGAGGATGCGTCCCAGAGCGTCTGAATATCCAGGTCCGTGATGGTAAAGCCGTTGTGAGGGTGGGGCCAGGGGCCATTCTC
Organism: Ktedonobacteraceae bacterium; assembly: GCA_017354095.1. Taxonomy (GTDB): domain Bacteria; phylum Chloroflexota; class Ktedonobacteria; order Ktedonobacterales; family Ktedonobacteraceae; genus Bu33. Next base: position 687 of record JAFMRP010000209.1, on the reverse strand, counting down.
GTACCAGTAAGGCGTGTCGAACTGCAAGAAGAGTTTGGAGATCGTGCCGTAGCCAAGCTGTTCGATGGCGGTTTGCTTTAGAGGATCGAAGCCGGCCCGCTGATAATTGACGCGGCGCAGGGTGCTGAACGGTAGGGTGAGGATTGCATGGTCACAATGCACTTCAGTCGTGCCTCCGGCAGCGGCGAACGTCAGGGTGAGCGAGGCATCGCTGTTTCGTTCGAGCGCTACCAGTTGATGGCGCAGGTGGATACAATTTTCCGGTAAGCTGCGGGCGATGGCCTGTGGTAGTTGCTCGTTCCCGCCCACGATTTTGCTGCTTCCCTGCATTGGCCTGGAAGTGGCCGGACCTCCGGGCAGGTCTTGCGAGCCGAACATGTAGACCAGGTTGAGGGAACTCTGCTCTTTTGTGTCCAGGCCATAGAAACCGGTGCAGCCAGCGTCCAGCATGTGGCCTATCGGGGTAGTGTGTCCTCCCTCGACATACTGCTCAATCCAATCATACGCGCTCAGATGATCGAGCCTGAAGCCGGTCTGGGTAAAGTGATCGTAGGTTGTGGGGGAGCCGGCTTCCTGCACCTGCTGATGCAGGAGGGAAGCTAGCGCCTGGAAATCTCCGGCCAGTTCTTCCGCGCGGTAATAGCGATTGCAGAGGAACAGGAGGTTTTGTGCCCGATCTGCTCTCCC
>JAFMRP010000016.1 GCA_017354095.1 Ktedonobacteraceae bacterium | reverse complement strand
GTACTGGGGGAATCTTGGGTATTGAGAACGGTATTGTTCGCCTGCAGAGCCCGTGCTCCCCGGGCCAGTTCGCGATTGAGCGCCTGCAAAAAATCGGCCTGGACCACCGAATCAGCATCGAGCACAACACAGGCATCGTAGGGGAGTTGATCCGCATCAATCTGCTGGATCAGCCAGTTCAGTGCGTACCCTTTACCACGTTTCGTCATATCCGAGCGCTCATATACCCTCACCCCAGTAAACTGGCGCGCCAGCCTGGCCGTACCATCCGTGCAATTATCCGCCACCACACAAACTATATAGCGATCAGCAGGATAGGCCAGCCTGGTCAGGCTGCGTAGCAACGTCCCCAGCACGCTCTCCTCATCATGGGCGGGAATTAAGATGGCAAAGTACCGGGGCTCTACCTGTGGAGCAGTCATCCGGGCGCGTTGATGTGCAGCGATCACTGCGGAAAGAGAGACAATGCAAAGATAGAGCACTGGACAGGCAACCACAATATCCGCAATGAGCAGCAACCAGCGTAAAATATGCAAGACTAACATATATACTGGCTCTCTTTACTGTTCAATGACAACGCCTGCAGCAGGCTTTCACCGCATCGCTCCCAGCTATAGCAGGTCTCAACCAGAGCACGACCAGCCATGCCAAGTGCAGCACGCTTCTCAGGATGGCACAATAACTCCACAACGTTCTCAGCAAAATCTGCAGGCTGATCCGCGATCAGAAGATGCTGGCCAGGAACAAGCGCCGCCAGTCCTTCATAGCCCAACGAGGTAGAGACAACCGCCTTTCTCATGGCAAGCGCCTCCAGAATTTTCAAACGTGTCCCGCTACCAATGCGCAACGGAGCCAGCGCCACAGCCGCACGGGCAAGATAGGGACGCACATCGGGGACTGAGCCAACTACCGTCACTCCTGGTAGTTCACCCAGGAGACGCACGGCAGGTGAAGGATTACGGCCAACAATCAGCCACGTTGCATCGGGCACCCTGGCACGAATGCGCGGCCAACACTGCTGAGCAAACGAAAGCACAGCCTCCGTATTGGGATAGTAATCCATCGTACCGGTAAAAATGAGCTGATGCTCTATTTCCTGCCCGTCATCAGCACCGGGACAGAAGGCTTGCGTATCTACCCCGTTGGGAACGACCTCAGTGCGTCTGCCTGGAAGCATATGTGCCAGTAGATCGCGTTCACGCTCACTGGTCACCAGCAGTAGATCCGCACTGCTACAACGCTCGATCTCACCACGCATGAGTGGTCCATATTCGCGCCAATTGTACCATTTACGCAACCAGGACTGCTCATGCTCATAGGTACGCCGTAACAATTCATGCTCAATATTATGTTGGTCGATAATCACTGGTATATCTACAGGCAAATCATAACCGGCCAGAAAAACGCTTTCAAATAATACTGCATCATAAGCACCGCTGGTCAATAGGTCATACAGTAGTTGTTGCATAGATGGCAAAATGCACATGTGCAACGAAAGCGACTGCCCACGTAGAGCATAGAGTAGCTGCCGCCAGCGTTTTGCCCGCGTAAGCGAATGCAAAACAATGCGCACATCTTCAGCATATTGCTCCAGCAGCACGGTCTTACCCGCGATATCCGTTTCCGCTGGATCAGCTACTGCCAGGAGCGAAACCGTATGGTGCTGCGCCAGAGTTCGCAGCAGGTGATAGCTACGCGCGCCCGCTCCCCACGAGGGATGAGGCAGGTAACCGGACACCATCAGCAACTTCATTTTGAGATTGCTCCTTTTTCTCTTCCAGTGCCGGTAGCTTTACCAGCACTCCGAAGAGAATGCCCAGATAAATAACGTTACGATAGAAGTAAAGCTGGTAATCCGCATAGGCCAGGATGATCTCCATCACAGTGACAGCCACAATGAAGATCGCAACCAGGCGCAGATAGGGATCCCGCAGGCTGCGCGCGATCAGACAACCTCGCACGATAGCGCCGCCGATCAGGAACCAGAAAGCCAGGTAGCCAATGGGTCCCAGCCGCATCCAGATCCAGTAGATGGTATTGTGTGGGATAAAGAGATAATAGGGGTCCAGATCCTGAATATTGGGTAGCGGTATCGGCTGCTCAAACTGCTTGCCAAACCCTGCCCCCAGCGGATTCCGGCTAATGGTATAACGTAGATCATAATTTTCAATCTCACGATACAGATTGGATTGATAATCACTGCTATTTACATCGGGCTGAAAGACTGAAACCAGAGCGCGGGCCGGTTGGGCAAACGTGCCAGGCGATTTATAGAAGGCTGCCACATACCCGCCCCCCAGAACAGAGCAAATGATCATTCCAATGAGCAGCGATTTACGCATTTTTGGCTTCGTAATAAATGTCAGTACCCAGGCAATCACGATGCCAATTAATAGCGCCAGGTAGTCGGCACGGCGCTGGTTCCCCAGAAGTGCTATCAATAAGAAGGGAAGAATAGCCAGCGCGACATAGAGCTGGGCACGCGCACGATAATGGATACAGAAGAGCACCACCAGCAGCAGCACTGCCACAAAAAAGAACGATTCCTCGTGCGCCATGATCTCGTGATGCCCGGTCAGATCGCCATGCAGAACTATGAGATAGATATAGGTACCCTGCAAAGCCTTGATACCCGCGCAAATGATGATAACCCAGAATAGATTCTGAACATGCTTTTTCTGTGAAACTAGATTATAGGCCATCATATAGGAAATAAAGAAATACCAGAAGGGGCGTACCTCCAACACAACCACTTTTAGATTGCCGCCGCTGGTCAGGCCATGAATAACTCCCCAGGCCACGCAGAGCATATAACCGCAGAAAGGAAGGAACAGGGCCCCTCCCTTCAGCAGCCCCTGACGCGTTGCGAGGCGCTGGCACAGCAGAGCAAAAAAGGCGAACAGAATGAAGAAACCGATAGGGCGTTCTGGCAAGCCTTGCAGGCTGGCCGGCCAGTAAAAAACAAACAGATAATTAGTGAAAGGAGGCGCGGGCTTAAGGGCCTCCTGTTCCACGAGCGTAGCACATATCGCTAGCACAAACAGACCAAGCCCGGGCCAGCGCACGAGACAAAAAGTCGCCACGACAGCTGCTACGCCAGCTACCAGGAAGCTAAGACCGATTGTCAGACCACCCAGCACCAGTAGTGGCGCCAGGCTGAATACAGCCACAAAAAAAGCGAGATGGAGCAATAGATCACCACGCTTGCGCGCCGCTCTGATCCGTGGAACAGTCACGTTGTCTTTATCTACCATCAACGATTGCATATCCACATGCATGACCAGCCTCCATAACAAGTTACCCTCTGCTCGCCGCAATGAACAGAGGGATATGAACAACACCCTCCTCTGATCACTGCCAACCGCTACGGCTCTACATTAGCCAATTGATAGGTAGACAACAACAACAATGATAACGCCACCCAGCAGGAAGCGCGTCCATTTATTGTAGCTGCGGGCAAAAATGCCAATGCATAAAAAAGCTACTAAGAGAGCTACAAGTGTTTTCATAAGACAATCTCATCTAGAGTAGTTGACGTATCCAACGCGGTATTTTGCTCTCGACTTCGTTCAAAAGCACCCCCTGAACCGAGAGGTGTTTCAACTGTTGATGTGCCTCCGCAATCATCATCTCCGACGTTATCCCGGCACGCACTACAATACAGAGCGTCTCCGCCAGCTCCGCAGCCAGAACCCCATAAGGAGTAGTCAGTACAGCAGGCAAATCCAGGATGAACAGATCACCGGCATATTTCGAGCCAAAAACGTTCTGTAAACCACGCTGACGCAACAACTGCAGAAGCTTGACCGCATCATGGCTGCCATCACCAGCAGTGACGACAATCAGATTATGCTGCACAGGATGGAGCGCTTCTTCTACACCACACTCACCTCGCAGCAACTCAGCCAGTCCTGGACGAGCAGCACATTTGAACAGACTGTGAAATTGCGGCTGATCCCAAGTACACTCCACCAGCAACACTGATCTGGTACTGTCTGCAGCCAGCGCACGCGCCATCATTGCCGCCAGAAATGTTTTTCCTTCACCCTTGATAGCACTGGTGAAACCCAGGCAATGCGCAGCAATCTGCTTCTGCCAGAACAGCGTATTGCCAAGTTGCCGGCAGCGATCATGGAGAGCCATAATCTTCTTTTGCTCATTTTTGAGCTTTTTGCTAGAAAGAGACTTCTGCTTTGTAGCAATAGTTGTCTCAGTAGCTACCTCAACAGGCAACACTGGCCTGGCCGCTACAAGGGCTGTATGCGTTTTGGTGCCATTTGTTCCGGGTATGGGCCTCTGCTCTTCTACAACTGGCGAGTCCTCCTTCGGCAAAGTACTCGAAACCACAAAGGTTTTTGCTATCGGTAATTTTTGCGTATCTTCAGACATGCCAACCTCTTCTTACATTCAAACCCTTTATCCACGCTATCTTATCTTATACTGTGAGACGTTCTACCAGAACTTGTTCCGTATCCAATTCAAAATGTGGTACTTGCATAATGACGGGCAGAGCTACCGCTTTTTGCAGGTGGGCTGCATGGCGCATGGTACGATCACGGCGTACCAGAAGGGCAATGTAGATACCACAGGCAACAATTGCCACGCCCAATCCGATCCCTCCAGCGGTTAGCAACGTCTTTACGCGCGACACAGGAGTCTTCGCCGAAAGCGGCTGATCAACGATTTTATACAGGCTATCGGCCCCTGTACCCAGCGTTGTCAACTGCTGATTAACGTTATCAATGTTTGTCTGAATCGTCTGGACCCTGGCCTGCGCCACCTGGGTCTGATTGTGCAGGCTAATATACTGAGGATCATTTACAGTATCGGTATGTGTCGAATTTGGATGCAACTGGATATAGTTCGTTTCCGCAGCGGTAGCATTTTTTAAATCTTGCTGCGCCTGTTTTAACTGTGTCTCATAGGCTTCTAAAAGGCGCTGCCCCTCAAAAGTAGAGAAACCTGCACTTTGCAAACCATAGGTATTGATAACCGCAGCAACAATCTGCTGAGCCACCTGTGAATTGGGATTCTGATAGGAAATCACATAAAGGTTATAGCCCTGCGCGGCAACCTTCACATTATGAAAAATCTCATCTACGAGCGCGTCTTCCAGTTGATGAGGATCGGAACGCACACTATCACTCAAATTGAGCGAATCGGCCAGATTCGTCGCTGCATTCGCTACGGTCAGATCAAAAGTACGGGTCTGGAGCAGATCAAGCAAGGCAGTTACCTGTGTTTCAGCAGGGGTCGCCTGCAGATTACTCTCAGGTCCGCTCGCACCAATACTCTCATAGCGACGCAGCGCCCAGAGGGTTGCCGTTGTTTCATATGTTCGCGGTAGAAAAAAACCTATACCTACACCTATAAATGGCAATAAAACGATCAATACAAGTAACTGTATAGGATGGCGAAAAATCGCTTCTAGAGTGCGATACACTAGCATACCTCCTCAACTAACTGAGCCAATGTTGCCCACTGATAGAATACAACTTTTGGAGTAGAAATTCGGTGTTTCCGATGTATAGATCATGTTACGAAGAAACTAGTTTACTATAATTATTTTACTCTCTGACAGAGAGATAGAGCCGCTTATTTGCAAAAAGAAAACCCATTCTTTACAGCAACAGCTATTATTTCAATACTCAACAATGGTATGCTTCATTTGGGATATAGTGGCAAGGGATTGATGGCAAAGCAGTAAAAGCTTCAATGTCGTGAAGGAGAATTCGAGGTGAATAATAACGACCCGGCTGTCGTGATCGGTTGTGGCCCCTATGGGCTCTCGGTGGCCGCACACCTGCAAGCGCGCGGAATACCAACGATAATATTCGGGAAACCCATGGAATTCTGGGCAAAAATGCCACCCAAAATGTACTTAAAGTCATTCTGGAGCGCCCTCAGTCTCTATGATCCAGATGGAAAATATAGCCTGAAAAATTATAGTCTGGCCACCGGCATCACAAAACAGGAGCCCGTGCCGCTGCAGACTTTTCTTGGCTATGGAAGATGGTTCCAGCAGCACGCTGTGCCAGATATTGATCAGACCTACGTAAAAATGGTGACGGCAGATGGAAAGCGTTATCACGTTGAATTGGAGGATGGGCGCAGCATGAAGGCCAGTGCGATCATTGTGGCCGCAGGGGTCGCAGCACTGGCACACATCCCCCAATTCGCCACCCACTTGCCAACCGAGATGGCATCACACAGCCAGGAACACAGCGATTTCTCCGCCTTTCGTGGCAAGCGCGTAGTCGTCATTGGCAGTGGACAGAGCGCCCTGGAATCAGCAGCCCTGCTCCACGAGGCTCAGGCAGAAGTTGAATTAATTGCGCGCGGTCCTGTGCGCTGGATTCAACGCACCCTTTATAAAGGCATGGGTCCACTCAAACGTGTCTTCTACCCACCTAGCGATGTGGGACCTCCCGGAGTGAACTGGCTGGTTGCTAACCAGATGCTTTTCCGCCGCTTCCCCACCGAGACACGCCAGGCGCTGGATGCTCGCGCGGTACGCCCGTCTGGAGCACGCTGGCTGCGTCCACGCGTCGATGGCATTGTGCCCATTACACAACAAACCACCGTTATAGACGCCAAACCACATGGAGAACAGGTACAACTCGCCTTGAGTGATGGCAGCACACGCGAAGTTGACCACATCGTGCTTGGCACCGGTTATGCCGCCAACGTCCATGCGTTCAACTTTATCGACAAGACCATCCGAGATCAGGTGCAGACGCACAACGGTTCCCCTAACCTGAACGAGTGGTTCGAATCATCAGTGCCACATCTCTACTTTACAGGCGCGATGGCCGGATATAACTTTGGCCCCCTATGCCGCTTCGTGGTAGGAGCAAAGGCACCAGCGCGTCAGATTACACGACACATTGCCAGGGAGAAAGCGAGATAGGAGCTGCATGCTGCCACACGTGAATCGACCAGGAACCATTGTCGTAGGCAGTGATTTCAAAGCGCTTGGTGTCGTGCGTAGCCTGGGAAGACGGGGTATTAAAAGCATCGTGATTGATAATACCCCGCGCTCCGCCTGGTATTCTCGCTACGTCACCAGGCGTATCGCCTGGCATGGTCCACTAGATGATGCCGCGTTCTTGAAGTTTTTGCTGGCTATCGGCGAAAAATATAAGCTGCGGGGCTGGCTACTCTTGCCCACACAGGATGAAGCAGTTGAGCTGGTAGCACGCAATGCTCCACACCTGGCAGAATGTTACCGGCTGGTAACACCTGGCTGGGAAGTTGTGCGGTGGGCCACGGACAAACGCCTGACCTATCAAATGGCTGAAGAACAAGGCATCCCTTATCCGCGTACATGGTATCCCAAAGATGAACATGAATTAGCAACCATTCAATTCCCATTTCCCGTTATCCTGAAGCCAGCTATCTCCGTCCGCCTGCAATATGCCACACGGCTGAAGGCATTACCAGCCACCAACAGCACGGAGCTATTGGAGCACTATCGCGCACTGACGCGCATCATTGCGCCCGATGAAATCATGGTTCAGGAGATTATTCCAGGTGGTGGTAAAACGCAGTTCTCAGTGGCAACTTATTGTAAAGATGGCCAGATCCTGCTTCATATGACTGCGCGCCGCTCACGGCAGTATCCCATCGATTATGGATTAGGCAGCAGCTTCGTCGAAGCGCTAGAAGTACCTACCATCAGCGAGCATGCTGCAAAACTACTCAGTTTTATGCGCGTATCTGGCATGGTCGAAGTGGAGTTTAAGCAAGACACCCGCGACCAGCAATATAAATTGCTGGACATCAACATCCGTCCCTGGGGCTGGCATACCCTATGCATCGCTTGCGGACTGGATTTTCCCTACATTGAGTACTGTGATACGTTGGGAGAGAAACCACCATCCCTGCAACCACGCTATGACTATCATTGGATTCGTATGATTACCGATCTACCGGCGGGCTTGCAGGAAATGCGCGCCGGGCTCACCACGCCAGGCGCCTATATACGCTCGCTGCTGGGCAAAACTGATTTCTCAGTGCTGGATTGGCGTGATCCACTCCCTGTAGTATGGGACAGTTTGAGTGTTTTGATACGTGCAGTGAAAGGGTTGAGGAGAAGGCGTGAATAGACTGCGCAGAGTCGTGAATAACACGGTCATATCACTGATTGGCCAGGCGGTAACATGGACATCCACCTTCATACTAACACTTGCCTACGGACGCTTCCTGGGAGATGTCAAGTTTGGCGAACTATACTTCGCCATCACCTTCGTAACCCTCATCGGGTTTCCATTAGAGTTTGGCTTTAATCAGCAACTTACACGCGATGTAGCACAGGTGCCAGAGAAAGCTATGCGTTATCTCTCGACAACGCTGCTGCTGAAATTCATGCTATGGCCTGTGCTCTATGGCACCATTCTCGCCATCTGCTACCTGCTCAACTACTCACCGGAAACACGCCTGCTCGTGGCGATCAGCGGCATTACGCTGCTCAGCGGCTCAATCGCGAATACATTTGGCGCACTACACAACGCTTTTGAACGCGTTGTGTACCCGGTCGTAGGAACAGTTTTAGAGAAAGGTAGCTCCGCCCTGCTAGGTTGGTTGCTTCTGAGACAGGGAATTGGTGTAGTCCCCATGGCTTGCGTGCTGCTGGCTGGCTCATCCGCCAACGCACTCTGGCAGGCCATCAACTGCTTCCGCCTGCAGGGACTGCACCTTACATTTGATCGACGTCTCTTGAGCGAACTGGTCCGATCCAGCATCCCCTTCCTGGCTTATGGAGTGCTGGGAGTGATCTACTACCGCCTGGATACTGTCCTTCTTTCCCTTGAAACGAATGATGCAGTCGTGGGATGGTACGGTGCTGGCTATCGCCTCTTCGATACGCTGGTCTTTCTTCCTAACATCGTTATTCTGGCCATTATGTATCCGCTGCTCTCAAAATTTTCCGTCACTTCCGAAGAGATACTCAAAATGGCCATCGAAAAATCCATGAATTTTTTGCTCTTCTGCGGTATACCGATTGCGACCACGATGATCGTGGCAGCCCCTCAGATCATCGGCTTCATGTATCACAATGCCGACTTCTTGCCCAGCATACAGGTCTTGCAAATGCTGGCGCCAGGCCTGATTTTCCTGTATGTCAATACGGTATTAAGCACCACATTAATGAGTATCAAACAGGAGAAGAAGGTAACGATTATGGCAGCCATCGCGCTGCTCTTTAACCTGGGGCTAAACCTGTGGCTGATTCCCCTCTGGCAACACATCGGGGCCGCGCTCGTCACTTCGCTTACCGAATTACTACTACTCTGCCTTGCCACCGCTTTTATTCCTCGTCACCTGTGGCCCAGGAAGAGCCTGCTGGTGGGCACAAAAATAATCGTAGCCAGCCTGGTAATGGCAGGTGTAATGCGGCTGTTGTATCCCTTCGGCCTCTATGTCCTCTTGCTTGCTGGCGGCCTGGTCTATCTGGCTGTCATAGCGCTGCTGCGTACCATTCCCCGCTCCGATATCCAGGCGCTCTACCAGGCCATACGCAACCGCAAACAGACTGCTGATCCCGAGCTCATTGACACGCTTCCCCTGCCGGCACTGACTACCCAGCCGTTACCAGCACTCAATAGGTCAGAGGTGATGAACAGCGATGATGAGACAACGCAGAAGATCCAGAGCATATTCTACAGCTCACAACCAGCATCCGATGAAAGCGAAACACCGACTCAACCGCTACGCAACCGGCATCGGTTACCCCATACCCCACGACCAGAGTTTTATCCCGACCAGCCTGTCCGAGAAGAAGCAAACGCACGCGATGCGAGGTAAGCAATGAAATTATTTGTAACGGCTCTGATGAAGTACCTGACGAATAATCTTATTACCTATATCCCCTCACATACCCTGCGTAACGCATGGTATCGGCACGTGTTAGGCTGGAAGATGGCCCCTGGAACCACGATATTGATGCGGCAATATATTCAGATGGCAGGCCTCCGTACCAGCGGGCGCAAAGTGGCCATCGGTACCGGAACGGTCATTAATCACGGATGCCTGCTCTATACTACGGGGGGCTTAGTTATCGGGCAGCACGTCAGTATCTCCTCAGGCGTGTGGTTGATGACCGGATCGCACGAGATGAATGATCCCAACTTTGTCGATGTCTACAGACCCATCATGATTGGTGATCGCGCCTGGATTGGAGCACGCGCAACCATCCTCGGCGGCGTCACCATCGGTGAGGGAAGTGTAGTCATGGCGGGAGCGATGGTCACTCGCGATGTGCCACCATATGCGGTCGTAGGAGGAGTGCCGGCAATGGTGATTCGATATCGCGAACTGAGAGATCCGACCTACACCCTCAATTTTCGACCTCTTTTCGAGTAGCCTTCAAAACGCCAGCCCACCAGCGCACCTCCGCTGATGGGCCCTACACTTTTTGCTGCTATTTGTCTCTTCTCCTACCTTGCATAGAGGACCGGCTGGAGCGCCTCAAACCAGGCCTTATTAATAGCAACAGCTCCAGTTGGAGAAGGGTGGATACCATCTTGCAACAGATAAGTCGTCGCATGAGAGCGCACCAGGGTATAGAGATCTGGACCCGAGATCAGGTGGTTAGATTGCGTAATTTGGTCAATGGCAACGTTATAGGCCCGAATCGACTGATCTATCTGACGACCTCGATCCCCCGGCTGATTAGCAAATGGAATATGAGAGATGATGGGCACATGCCCTTTCTGCCTGATCTTATCGATGAGTTGCTGCATATAGGCCTTGAAGCGATCAGGCTGGAGATTGGCGAAGGCATCATTGGTTCCCCAACCTAAAGCCCAGTAATGAATATCAGGGTTGAGAGCAAGCCAGACATCAATACTTTGTACGGCCCCCTCGACAGTCATCCCTCCCATACCTGCATCTAATATGGCAGGAAAACGCTGAGGATAAGCAGCATGCACATTCTCAGCAAACGAGGGCTGGTTCTCGTTGAAACGATTGAAGGCTGTACCGGTGATCGAGTCACCGGAGAAAACGAAGGTATCATCCAGGCTGGTCGACACATCAAATAGATCAATCTCATCAATGGTCATAAAGGACTGCGCTGCTTTAGGCTGGCCTTTCGTAACGGTCATCTTTACCCACGACTGACCCTCAAACGGTATCAAATGTTCCCGCACACGCGTATGATTGCCGCTAATTGTGGCAACTGTCCGCCAGGTACCATTCTTGCCATCCGTGCTATCAGCCGAGACCGCAATGGTATAGTCCTGCGGCCCCATCCCAATCTCGTCAGCATAGTCGAATGAATAATCGCTAGCCCATACCAGCAAGAGACGAGTTGCATGAATACTTACATGGATCGCGCACCAACCTGGAAGAGCGGAGACATTGGTGCGCCAGAACGACCAGTTTCCATAATGACCATCGACGATCGATTGCGGCCCATTTGCTCCGAGTTCGTTCCCAGAGCAATAAACAGGCTGGTTACGCGAAATCAAGGGTCCATTGCTGCCCGCAGCAGGAGCAGGCGTGGACGCAGGCACGGTGGGCACCGTCTGAGTCGTGGAGGGACGGTATTGCTGTATCATGTCCTTTATCGCGTAATATTGCGGTTTCCCTTCCCCACTATCGATGTTAAACATATCTAAACGACCATAGCCTCCATAGCTGGCAGCATCGAACTGACAGGCAAAGGCGACCCTGGCAGAGATCATTGATTTGAGCGCATCAGTGCTAAACTGTTTGATGAAATTGGGGTCGTCCCCATAGGCTGGCGGAGGATTGCCAGGATCATAATTCCACTCTGTGATACCGATAGGCAGATCCTTACCCAGTGTGGCATTCACCAGCTGGCGCACCCTCTGAGCCGCATCAGCATAGCTCCCCGCTTTGGCTAGACAGGCCTCTTTTGTATCATTCCAACAAGGGTACCAGTGAAAACTCACAGCATCTGGCAATATGCGCGAAGCTTTAACCCCTTTCAAGAAGGCCTCCATAAAACCGTTATTTCCCTCGTCATTGTAGGTCACCGGGCCAATAAACTTCGCCTGCGGATTAATCTGGCGCAAAAGTGGTATGGTTTTATTCCACGCCTCCAGATAAGCTTCGATTGAGATATGATTATAATCTGACTCATTACCAAATTCATACAATCGACAACGTTGGCCAAGATAACGGACGAGATGCTGGTTAAAATTCGTGTTGGCGATGTTTGTGATGACACCCAGACACTGCGCACCACTATTCGTGATGGTTACCATACGCTTCTCAATCACATCGTCACTGGCATTATCAGGAAAAAAACTACGAATCAGTGTAAAACCCGCTGCTCGTAAAGATTCCTGAATAGCTGGTACGGTCTGAATGTTGTTGTCAGCCCACTCGTAACTATCATTGGTACCAAACAGAAACGAGGATACCCCATCTTTCCAGATTTGCTGACCCGGCAGCTGAGGCCCTCCACTAGTGGTCCCCTTTGCCTTATCATTATTTGTGGGATTATTTGATGCACACGCAGCCAGCAACATAAGCAGGATAATCCACACACAACCGCTTCTTCGCCAATGAGCTATTCGATCAACGACGTGCTTTGCCAGATACATCGTACTTCCTTTTCCTCAGAACATATCACATCACACTCTATGTACTACTATAGATCTTATTAGTAATAATATGGTTTTTACATAGGTCATGAAATGGTAATGAAAATCACACCGAATTGGGAGTAGTACAAAGTATATACTATGGATCACATCGCTCATCAAAACCAATTCTTTACAAGAAAATATACTAAACATCCACCAGTGATCATTATACTTCCAGATAAAGGTTCTCGTGACAGGGGGGCATATGGTCCAAACGCCTATCGTGACAAAACACTGGCCACAGGCCAAAACCATATTCTATTATCAGCCAGAATGGCTGGACATGATCAGCAAGCTCTATGGATACCAGCTCCTAGAGCTCACTACACATGATGATAACGGTGATTTAACTGGATGGTTGCCATTATTTTTGATGCACAGCCCACTCACGGGAAAACGCCTGGTATCGCTCCCCTTTTCCGATTATTGTCCACTACAGGCTAGCAACGAAACGGCGGCCAACGACTTACTGCAACAGGCGCAAAGCGCTGCACGAGAACACAGGGTGCGTTACCTCGAACTACGCACCGGCCATCACACGACGCCAGCCCAGGCCGATGAACTGGTCGCGGTCGACGATCTCTATGTACGCTGGCTCCTGCCATTAGCGACTGATGAAGATACCATGTGGTCGCAACTACGTAAACCAGTACAACACCAGATCAAAAAGTCACGGAAAACGGGCGTGCAGGTGCGAGTAGCGCAACAACGCGAGGATATGCTCCAGTACTACCATTTGCACCTGCTGACCCGCACCAAAAAACATGGCATGCCTGCACAACCACAGCGCTTCTTCCTGGAGCTATGGGATAGATTTGCCAGTCAACAAAAAATTACACTGCTCTTGGCCGAATACCAGGAACAATGTATAGCTGGCATGATTCTCTTGCGCAGCGACAAAACTATCCAATATGCCTACGGCGCATCCGATGATCATTACCTCCACCTGGCCCCCAATAACCTGCTGATGTGGAACACCATCATCCAGGGCATCACACAAGGATGCACGACCCTGGACATGGGACGCACAGCTTATGCCAATGAAGGACTGATGGAATACAAACGCCGCTGGGGCGCACATAAAGAGCCACTGACTTACTACTACTACCCCGCACAGAATGGTCTGGCCTCAACCTCAGAGCAGAGCTGGAAATTCCACCTGTTGACCTCCTGCTGGCGTAGACTGCCACTACAGATCGCAGGACCACTCGGAGGCAAACTCTATCACCACCTGGGCTAAAGATATCTCAAAGAGGTGATCACCACAACACGCTTCCTCAATCTGTTCAATAAGGCCCCAAAGGAGGCCGCTTTACGCTATTTGAAGAGAGAGAAGCTGGCTCACAATAACTAACGAGCCACTCAAGTAAAAATATCTTGATTGCTATCAAAAGTATTCACACTCGGCATTTCAATGATTTTGTATTTTTCAGTCTTGACATTTTTTTGAGGTGTCTATATGATAAGTATTGTTCAGTTTTATACACGCCTTTACATAACAAAATGAGAACAAACTCATCCTGTAAATTCTTCTATTGAGGGCGTCAAAAAAATAGAAATATATTCTCGCTTCAATACACATGAAGCAGCATATATTTAACCGGTTGCCTTGTCGCTCGTTTTATTTTTTCGTTACTTTTTATGATTAGTTGTTGTAGGGGGAAAACACTACAAGCTGCGCCTTAGATCTTTGAGCGGCATATCCACAAACCCTGGTGGGGACCAGGGAACCCAACCCACGCATCACTTCATTAACTTTTTGCAATTATAACGTGTCTTTATACCTGTATTTCTCGTATATTGTATTTTCCTTCTGTTACAGGAAGGCAAGCGTAACGATAAAACACGGAGAACAAGGAGAGAGAATGAAAATACTACTTGTAGATGATGATCATGATTTCATCGAAATGCTCGTTGGTCTATTAAAAGCACATGGATATGAAGTTTGCACCGCCTATACGGAAGAGCGCACGCGCCTGGAGTGGGAAAAGCAGCGGCCCGACCTAGTTATTCTGGACACCACACTCAATGGCAGCGATACAGCCACTCTCTGCCGCGAGATGCGTCGCCACCACAACGCACTCGTTATGGTGATTACGGAAGATCACGATATCCACCAGGAAGTACGCAGCCTGGAGTCTGGAGCTGATGACTATCTACGCAAACCTTTCATGCCTTCACAATTCCTGGCACATATCCGGTCCGTTAGCCGCAGAGGTATCTCATCGCTGACAAGCCCACCGTCCGCTAGAATATCCATTGGCCCATTGGAAATTGATTCTCTCAATCATGAAGTCACTCTATATGGACGGACCATCCGTTTGACACCTACAGAAAGTAAAATCCTCTACCTGTTGGCTGTCAATGCCAACACCGTCTGCACAGCAGGGCAGATTATCTCTTACGTCTGGGGCGCCAATAATGGCGATAACTATCTGGTGAAAGCACATATCTATCATTTACGCCAAAAGATTGAAGCCAATCCACGTAAGCCTTACTACATCCTCACAGCGCCAGGTATCGGCTATCGACTCCTGAGACAGGCCAATGAGGAACGGAGCGAGGAAGTGGTACGCTCTCTGCGCATGGTTTCCAGGTAACCCTTCGCCTGGTAATAGCCGGCACATAGAAAGGATCAACCATGAACCTCGTTTCTTTTTCAATCAAAACTAAAGGGCTTCGCAACTTCCTACGGCGGCTCTGGACGGTTTTTAGCCGCTTCGGCTTCTCCGAAACCCGTGCGCGGCGCTCGTTAACCGCCATCGTAGAAGCACTCCAGAGCTATCAGGCCGCACCCACCTTCTATATCCCCGCGGTGGTCCTGCGCCGCCACCCGGTCCTTATGCAGACGATGGTACGCAACAATGTCGAAATTAGCATCCATGGCTATTTCCACAATGATTACCGTTCCCTGCACGAAAAAGAACAATATCTACAGACACGACAGGCTATCACCATATTCGACGACGTCCATATTCCCTGGCAGGGCTTCCGCAACCCCTACCTGGGCTGGACGGAAGAGTTACTGCCCATCTTAAACAGGCTGGGCTTCGCGTACGAAAGCAACGAAACCGTCCATCACGACGTCGTCGATCTCTCGCAGATCCCCCTCCCTTTACAGGAGGGCTACCAAAAATCACTCGCACTCTACCGTGCTCTCCCGGCCAATACCAGCACACTGCTCCCCCACTTCGAAGGCGCACTGCTGCGTATTCCGCTCAGTATTCCAGATGATGAGATGCTGGTGGATCGCCTGCGTATGACTCGCCCCAATCAGGTAGGTGGCGCCTGGAGCGATGTGATGCAGCGCGTCTATGACCTTGAAGGCATCTACACACTCAACCTGCATCCAGAGCGCGGTGTGCTGTGCAGACAGGCCCTGTCCATGCTGCTGGCCTTCGCCCATAGCCTCCCGCTGCCAGTCTGGTTCGCACGCCTGGAAGAGGTTGCGCGCTGGTGGAAAGAACGCCGCGCCTTCCGCCTGGATATCCAGGAGCAAGCCCATGGCTGCTGGCACATCGTCGCCACCTGCACCGCTCGCGCTACCCTGCTGGCTCGATACCTCGATGCCGGACAGACAGCAACACAACCCTGGACCGATAGCCATGTACGCGTGCTCGCGCAAGATTTTCTCGTCCGGGCGCCAACGTGCCCGTGTATCGCGGTGTCCGCTCGTACACCTTGCGAAGTCGTGGACTTCCTTGGGGAGATGGGATACCCCACCAGGCTCATACCAGAAGGAGAAGCCGGGCACTACGCATACTATCTGGATATGCCCGAAGGACTGGGAACCAGCCGCGCAGAACAGGCACAAAAATGCGGCCAGCTGTTGGAACAAATTAAGCAGAGCAATACACCGCTCGTCTACTTCGGACCCTGGCCCGATGGCCACTACGCTGCTCTCTCTATCACCGGCGATATCGATTCGGTGACCATCCAGGACTTCTTCCTGCGCATTCTCGAAGTCAGCCGCACAGGCATAAAACTCTTCGAACGCGGCCTCACAGGCCAGCAAAACCCCAACCTTGCCCAGTAATCCTCTAAGCAAATAGGCAGAGCGGCCCGAGCCGCTCTGCCTGCTACCTCAGCCATATTAGTTGGCTCCTCATCACTGCTGACAGGTCTCCAGTTGTGCAAGCCATGGATGGCCAGGATGCACAATAGTAAGAGCCTGAGCCAACCACTGACGGCGCTCCTGATCAAGATACGGAAGCGTACTGTCGAAGTCTGCCTCATCTTTAGAGCGTAGCCCTCTGGACTTATACAATAGCTGAATCTCCGGGGCAAGATACGGAATGCCATCACTCGTTCGATATCCGATGGTAGCAAGCGGACGGAAGACACGCGCGTCGCGACGAAACAACCACTGATCATCCCTGCTATCTGCCACCATAAGCTGGATAGTCCAGGGAGCAGTCTTCTCCAGGCGACACCATATATCATGAACATCGTCGCGGAGAGGGGCTCCTGGCTCCCACTCGCGAAACGGCCACCCACCAGGCTGTTCTGTCGGATGCGCTTCCTGAACATCCCACCCATCAAGCAACGCGCGAATCTCCTGTTGGTCACGCCGCAGGAACTGCACGTCGATGTCGTCGTGATCCCGTGTCTGCACGCCAATAAAGAGATCAATTGCCCAACCACCAGAGATCCACCAGGGAACCGCCAATGTGGAGAAGAACGTGGCAACTTCATGCGGTTGCCACGCTTGCCACACACCAAACTGGTTGGTATCGTTTGCCATACTATCCCTTCTATGAGATGTCACCTGCGCCGATAGATCCATCTACCGGCGCACTCGTCTTTCTC
>JAFMRP010001044.1 GCA_017354095.1 Ktedonobacteraceae bacterium | reverse complement strand
GGAATGCCCAGAGCCGCCAGAGAGATCTGGATGCCGAACATCTGCAGCGCGATATAGGGCATGGTGGCCAGGATGCCGGTGAATGCGATCGCCAGCGCAAGCCACTGGCTGCCAAAGCGTCCCTGCACAAAATCGGAGGCGGTCACATAGCCATGCTTCTTACACACCGCCCAGAATTTGGGCATCAGGATAAAGATCATAGGGTAGACCAGGATGGTGTAAGGGACGGCGAAAAAACCGTTAACGGCTCCCAGGCCAAACATGGCTGCCGGTACCGCGATAAAGGTGTAGGCTGTGTAGAGATCGCCGCCGAGCAGGAACCAGGTAACAACTGTGCCAAAGCGCCTTCCCGCCAGGCCCCATTCATGCAACTGGTCCAGGTCGCCCCGGCGCCAGCGTGCGGCGATAAAGCCAAGCACAGTCACCAGCAGGAAGAAAAAAATAAAGACTGCGAGTGCATCCCATTGCATAGAAGCGTACTCCCTTCTTTGCGAGCGTACTTGTTACTAGGCACCGGCAAAATAGACTACGGCTGTAATGATAGCTGTGATGATGATCCAGAGCAGCTGAAACCAGTAGAAGAAAGGAATGCCGATGAAGTAAGGCTCGTTGAAATTGTAGAACGGAGGCCAGAGCAAGGCGATAAACGGAATAATGAGGAGCAATAGAAGCCAGGAGCGGCCCTTCCTCGTTGGGCGAGATGCCATAAGCTGTTCTCCTTTAGTAATGTAGTACGAGTAGAACGCCTACAAGCTGGTCTGAGAGGGAGCGTGTGAATCGTGCTCCCGTTTGGCCCAGGAAACGAGAACGAATGGTAGTTTCCAGGACGGCAGAGGAGTGCCTGGATCTGCCAGGCTGCATAGATCGCCCACCCAGGTGCTGACAAGGGGCATGGCGTTCGCCCTGGCGATGGAACTACCTTAGCATAATCCTACGGCATTTCAGAAGGATTGTCAACCAAGCGGATAAATGCAAAGAATGTTAGCGCCGATGGCGTTTGGCGAGTAGCAGGGCTGCGGCGAGCAGTAAGAGAGATAGTATATAGCCCAGAGGCACAAGCCAGACCAGGTCTGACCAGGAAGTAGCGCCTGGTGTGGTGCTGTCTGCTTTGAGCGTTGGTGACCAGGGGGCGCGTGCCGCAGGGGAGGTGGTAGCCGTCGGCGAGGGCTCCACGGCGGTAGCGGTGGCCGTGACTCCTTGCGCTGGCGTTGTAGTCGGGCGTGCGGGCGGCGTCGGTTTGGGCTGAGGCCCCTTTGTGGGCACAACGGGCGTCGTCGGTTGGCTCGCGGGAGGATGGGTGCCGCTGGCAGATGGATGAGGGGTTGGAGTTGGTGAGGGCTGGGGAGCAGCCGTTGGGGTTACGATGGGTGTCGGTATGGGACGGGCAAGCAGTGTGAACATGACCGTAATACTGCGCTGGCCGGCGGCATCTTTAACAATCAAGTTATGATCGCCAGGTTTCCAATCGGGATCGTTGGCCAGTTGCAGGGTGACATTGAACTGGCCGTGCTCATCCGTTTGCAGCGTGCCTGGCTCGCAGGGACGATTGTCGTCATGCAGCAGAGTAATGTAGCTTCGCGGGCGAAAGCCCTGTCCTCGTACGTGGATACTGCCACCCGTCATGAAGGGACGGTCGTTAAAGACGATCAGCTTCAGCCCATCAGAGGCACTGTTACTGACCACTGTGCAGTTTTTACTCTTTGCCGCGGTATCGCAGGGGGCGGGAAGTGTGCTGTCCATACCGGGAGAACTGCTGGAGATATTTGTAGGGGTGCCTGTGCTCAGCAGCGTGATATAGACGATCAGGCCAGTGAATGTCGTGAGCAGGATGATAGCGCCTGTCCATATCAGAGATTCGATATGGCCGGGGCGAATCAGCCACCAGCGCAGGCTATCCAGTGGCTGGAAGCGTGCTGGACGATGGTAAGTGCGGCGCTGTTCGCGCTGTGGTGGGCGTGCAGTCGCGCTTATTTTGTTTCTGGCCGTGTGGAGTGGTGTATTGTTGCGATGCGCGCGGGGTGGAGGAATAGTGGGGATGTCGCTGAGCGTCGCGCGCGCATTTTTCGCCTCTGGAGACTGCCCTGCCTTGTTTCGAGCCGGTGGAGTAGTTGCAATTTCGCTTACATCCGGTTCCCGCATACCTCTAGTACCTTTGTATATAGCAACTAGTCAAGTCTTCTGGTGCTGTCGTAGATGGCTTTATAATAGGGTGAGCAATCCATAAAGGATGTAGGCAGGCAATAGGCCGTCAAAGTGGCCTGAAGGTGTGATTGCCTTGCATGCCTGTTATCCGTATCTAGTGCAAATAAACGTACGGGGATGATGTTTTCGTTGAAGTGGAGGAATGACCATGCTTTCAACTGTCCAGGAACATGGGGAAATATCCGCAGCGAATGGAAATTTTTTCCGAAAATAGGTGGTGGGAATGGAGTGGAGTGTGCCTCGATTTCCGCTGATTTTAGATGATTAAAGAGAGGCGTAAGGCCCTTTTATGACAGTTTATATCCCTACACTTCTATATTGGCACGTATCTTGCACTGGGAAATGAATGGGGGGATGTGTCCGAAAATTTTTCGGATACTGTGTTGTTGATTCTGCTCTAACATCTTCAACAGAGTTCTGTTCAACATCACTCGTCTCCGGTTACCAAGTTGTGGAATGGGATTTGAGGTATAAGGAGTAGGTATATGGTAGCCAGCGTCAAACGGTTGGAGACAACAGAAACTGCACATTGCGCCGCGCAGGA
>JAFMRP010000208.1:7105-7606 GCA_017354095.1 Ktedonobacteraceae bacterium | reverse complement strand
CGGAGATGAGCGCGAGGGGTGTGACGGAGACGGCGGTTGAGCGCATTCGCAGCGGCGATTATGATCTGGTGATCATGAACTATGCTAATGCTGACATGGTTGGGCATACAGGGGTGCTGGAGGCTGCGATCAAGGCAGTCGAGGCTGTTGATGCTGGTGTAGGGCGCGTGGTGGAGGCCGCGCTCTCCGCAGGTGGGGGAGTATTGATCAGCGCGGATCATGGTAACGCCGAGCAGATGATTGAATATGACACCGGCAAGCCTTTTACCGCACATACTACCAACCCGGTCCCGGTCTATCTTATCGCACCACAATACGCGCAGGCGCATCTACGCAGCAATGGTATTCTGGCAGATCTTGCCCCGACGATCCTGCAAATTATGGGTATTCGCCAGCCGCAAGATATGCAGGGGCACTCATTGCTTTTGCCGTAGGCCGGGTCGCATACGCGTGAGGGGGAAGGAATCGGGGCGTAGCCCCCGCGCCCCCAAGTAGGAGTTC
>JAFMRP010000208.1:0-7095 GCA_017354095.1 Ktedonobacteraceae bacterium | reverse complement strand
CCTCCTGCATCTTCCGATTTGCCTCTTTTGCTTGAAACCTTAACGGGGTATGATGGGGGACAAAAAAGCGCAGAAAGTTATCCACATTTTCTTGTACAAATGTGGATAACTTTTTATAGATGTGGATAAGCAGTAATTTTTTAGATAGGCTCTACGTGTATTTGTGGCACTATCAGAAAGGTGCCATCCATGAGCGCGAGGCGTACCGAGCGAGCTTTGACGCCTGAGGCAAACACCTGCGGGTAGACAAACAGGTAATCCACGATGCCGGTAGTGCCCTGGTGTTCGCCGCTGCGTACGTATACCCGTGTCCCGTAGGTCAGCTTTCGCGCGGGTTGGGCGGGTTGTTCAGCGGCTTCCTCTGGAGGAAGCGAGACGTACAGGTCAGGCGACAGGCCCCAGCGCACTGAAGTAAGGCCGGAAAGTAGCGCGATAGAGCCCTGGTGGCGTATGAACAGATCGCGGGTCATGTCAGGCATAGCCAGCGAGCCGATACCCTCAGTCAGCATGACGGTCAGGGGAGGCAGGTGTGTCAGGGCAGCTTCGACATTGATACTTGAGAGCAGTTGGACCAGGTCGGTGCGCAGGAAGCCCTCGAAGTCGCGCAGTGCAATGCTCGCGGCCACGACGCCAACCACGCCTGAATCGAGGGCGCGGCGCAGCAGTTGAAGGGTCAGCTGGCCAGGAACGGCCAGGATGGCGCCGGGAGGGATAGTCTGGGCCGCGCCGTGCTCTGAGCCGCGCCAGAGTGTCAGCGTGCCCGCGACCTGGCTGCCGGCGCCCAGCGCGCCATACACGATCGTGGAATGGCTTTCGATCAGCACACCACCCCGCGCAGTAATTTCCACGACCCGGCCGTGCAAGCCCGCCGGCAACAACTCGTCGCCGAGGGGTGCCGAATCTTTAGAACGCTGCATACGTAAAACGGGTTGATCGGGCAGGACTGCCTGTCCTGGCCGGACCAGAGGAATCCCGCGCCGGCTGTATCCGCCGGGCCAGCGTTCTTTCTTGATTAACGCCTGCATCACAACACACTCCCCACCAGTAATATCCTTTCCGCAGGAAGATGGCGGAAAGGATTTGTTATATAAAGGTACGAATTGAAAAGCTAGTTATCAGCCGCCCAGGGCCTGTGACCATTGCAGCAAGCGCGCGTGGCGCTCTGTCTCATCGTTGGGCAGCATCAGCGGGCGGCCACGGGCATCGATAATCAGGCCGACCAGGCCACCATCGATCTCTTCCGCCGCGCGGGCGCGCTCGCCCGGACCCAGGCCAACGTCGACCGTTGGGGCCGGGAAAAGGGTTAGTAGCGCCTGCTCATTGAGGTGCAGGGGGATTACTTCGATGGAACCAGCCATCACATCGATGTTGACCTGGCGGCCATTGTTGTATTCAACGCCGACACGCACAGCCAGTTCGCCGGGCCGTATGCTGCCAAAGGGAATGACGCAGGTACCCAGGCGGTGTGTCACGGCGTCGTTCTCATTGACCTGCACAGCGGTAATGGGTGCCACTGAGGCCACGGAGCCCAGCAACGAGATCAGCATCGTTTTGTCCAGTACCAGGGATGTCACTCCACGAGGCTGAAGCGAGTCCAGCAGCATCAGCGCAACCTGGCCAAGTTTCGGAGTATGGGCCAGGATGCCACCAGTTGCCAGAATCAGGTCTGTGTTGGGCCATTCGGCACTATATTTGCGGGCCGCCTCAGCGGTGAGAGCGATGGCTTCGCGGGCAAAGGCCTGGCTCAGTTGCAGCTCGCGCGGCGTAGTGGGAATAGTATGTGGCTGCAGCATGCGATTGAGCACAAACTCGCGCGCCTCTTCCTCTGAGACTCGAAACGGCAGCCAGCGGGCAACGCGCTGCAGGCCAACCTGCTGTAGCACGGTGCCGATGCCGGGCCCCATGCCCACGCCGGTATTGACCATCGGGATAAACTCGCCCTGTTCTCCGGCCAGCATGACCGTTGTAGTTGAGCCGCCGATATCGAGGGCGGTCACGTTCATGGAATAGTGCTGGGCCAGGAAGCGCACCAGGCTACTCAAGGAGGTCGCCGTTGCCAGCGGAGCCGAGGCAGACCAGGCAGATAATTTTGCGTAGCCGGGCAGTTTTTGGATCACATCGCGCTCGTGCAAGGACCCTACTGCCATGCTAATGGAACCGAGTTGTGCCTGTGAGTTCAGTGGATCGAGGCGCGCGACCTCGGCCACGCCTTGCACCATGCGGCGTGTGGCCTCGACATACTGAGGTGCGGCGGCATAGAGTACAGAGATAGGTTTCGGTGGTGTTTTGGCGGGCGGATTAGCCAGCTGTTCCCGCTCTTGTCGCTCACGGGCCGCACTGACCAGGAGCTGGCAGGCTTCTTGCAGGGGATTAGCACCAGCCGGATTATCAGCCATACCAACGACCAGGGCCGCGTGAGGTTGTAGTTCGCGCAGGCGTCCAAGGTGGCGCTCCCACTCCAGGGCGATGCGCTCCTGCGTCCACGCGCCATCAATACCGGGAGCGGAGGGACGTCCACTCGCGCCAACTGGTACCTGAGAAGGGGAAGTTGTTGTCGCGGTATAAGAAGGAGCGGGCAACGCCTGCATCTCAGCATACAGGCCGGAGACAGCCTGCATAGCCAGGTTTTCTGTCGTCTGATTGACGGCGCCCAGCACGACCAGGCGCAGTGGTCCGCCTGCGCTGACGGTGGCAATGAAGAGATCGACGCCATCGCCGCTGACCTGTTCTGGTGTAATTAATTGTTGATCCTGCAGAAAGCGGCGCCCGGTAATGAACTCGATGGTCGTGATGGCCTGAATAATGCCAGCAGTGATGTCCTCCTGTGGGGGCTGGATGGTTGTTGGAGCTTCCGCGCGCGCCATCAGGCGATATTGACCTTCAACCAGCCCCAGCAGAGAGACTTTGGTAAACACAGTGCCGCAATCGGCGACCAGGAGCGAGCTGGCCGCCGGAGTACCGGGCTTTGCGAGAGGACCCTGTCCTTCCTGCGGATAGGGTGGTGTATGCATTTTCGTTTCCCTCTTCCCTGCAACTACTTCTGAAACCCGAAAAAGTCACGGAGCTTGTCGAACAGGCTACGTTTCTTCTCATACATCTGAGAGCCAGGAGGTCCGAGTCTATTGGATGGGGGTGGGCCACCTGGATACTGGTTTGCCGGGGCCATGCCCTGTTGATAGCCGCCGTAGCTGGGCGGGGGTGCGCCATAGCCTGGCATAGATGGTCCTGACTGCCCAGGCATTTCTGGCATCTGCCCTGGTGGGACCGAGGGAGGCACCATCGAAGAGGGGCCGGCCATGTATCCCTGTTGAGAAGGTGGGACTGTTGGAGGATAACCCTGCTGGGAAGGCGGAATAGCTCCAGGTTGTCCCTGTGGTCCATAGGGTGATGTGCTTTGTGCCGGGCCTGGGAATTGAGGAGAGGCAGAGGCCACCCCCAGCATAGAGGCAAAGGCATTAGCCGCGGCTTCGCTATTTTCGTTTGAATTTATCTCATGGCGCGGGCGACTGGGAACGCGCATATTTTCAACGCGCGACGGGATATCGGAGGAGCCTGAGCGCTGTGCCTGTTCCTCCTGATAGTGGCCGGCGGCCGATTTCAGCCAGTCGGGCAGGGCATCCACATCGATAAACGACGAGGCCGGGATGTTCTGGCCAGATTGGGAGCCCTGGATTGATGGTTGGACCGAATCGGGCACCATGGAAGGTGGTAGGGATGATGGCGGAACGCTGCTATCCTGCTTCATCCAGGAGGGCAGGGACTGCTCATCGATCAACGAGCCGGGTGTTAGCATGCCGGGTCCGCTGTTAATGGTATGGGGGGGGCCACCGGCTATGCCCGGGTCGCTGCTGGCGGGCGTGCCGGGCTGCCCTCCCTGTTTCATCCAGGAGGGCAGGGATTGTTCATCGACCAGATCGCGTGGTGAGAAGCCGCTGGGAGGAGGAGCGTCTGGTCCGTTGGGCGGCTCTGCTGCCACGGGCTGACCGAGTTGAGAAGCAGAGTGCAGGGATTTCATCCAATCGGGCATCTCTGGCGACTCAGGCTGTGGAAGCGCGGACGCTGGCGGAGCGGAGAAGGATGGAGTTCCCGCTGATGAAGAAGACGAGGATGGCGGCTGCGAGGATGGCGGCTGCAGGGATTTCATCCAATCGGGCATCGCCGTCTGCTCAGGGGAGCTCGCTGCTGGTTGTCCCTGTTGTGACTTCATCCAGGAGGGTAGAGAGTTATCATCGACCAGGCTAGACGCGGAGAACTGGCCGGGAGGGGCGGGACTCTCGGGATCAGGGGCCGACTTATCGCCTTGCATCCAGGAGGGGAGTGAGCTCTCATCGATAAGCGATTGAGCTGAAATGCCCTTCTGGGATGGATCTTGCCCATTTGTTGTGGGAGCAGAGAAAGAGGCCGGGCGCAGCGGAGAGTGGGGGCCTGATAACGAAGGATCCGCGCTGGAATCTCCACGTTGCGCGCGCATCCAGCCTGGTAGGGCGCCTTCATCCAGCAGATCTGCGGCAGAGAAGCTTCCTGAATCGGGAGGAGGGGCTGGGGGGCGATCGCCAGCCCGCAACGTCTCCAGCCAGGCAGGGATCTCCGTCTGATCCGTTCCGCCCATGCCGGGGTTAAAACCGCTCTCCATTCTCTGAGTGAGAGGCGCACCACACTGCGGACAGTTCTGCGCACCATTGGGAGCATCATACCCACAGCGGTTACACATAATCACAATAACTCCTCACTTTCGCCAGGCCTTGTTTTTGGAAGTGTCTCACGCTTCTTAATAACGATGTCACAACACGATTATTTTACGGGATAGAGCACGCTGATATAATACAATACACACAGCAGTGTCACCAAAAGTACCATATACAGGAGAGACCGATGCAAGAGCAGCCAACGGGTAGAAAAGAGCAAAACCCGCCCGTCATATTACGGCTCACGCTCCCGTTGCCCCCCAGTATTAACGAGCAATATGCCACTGTCGGGAGGCACCGTGTCAGCACGCCTCAGGCCCGTCGCTTCAAGCAGCAAGTGCGGGCAAGGTTACAAGAATTGGAACGGCAAGGCATCTTGCATGATGGACTCCGTGAACAATTCCACCAAAGCTATCTGGCACTGTTCCTTGACTTCTACTTCACTACACCACATAAACGAGACCTTGATGGTGGTCTCAAAATTACGCAGGACGCGCTATGTGAAGGGCTGGGGTTAAACGATAACCGGGTTGTTGATATCCACCTGGTCAAGCGTATAGACCCGCTGCATCCCCATCTCAATGTCGAACTAGAGGCCATTCCCGACTGGCAATTTGATAAAGAGTACATTATTCTTACCGACTGAGACGCGCTTGCCTGTGCAGAGCGCATTCTCTAGAATAAAACTCATAATGGCCCTGATATGTAACAATGTAGACCCTATATCTTAGCAGGTACCTGGTAAATGAGTATATTGACGAATTCGGCCTTTTTTGCGCATAAAGATGGATCATCCAGGCGTGGCCGACGTCTGTTATTAGGGCTGCTTTTGAGCAGCGGCATTGGTCTGCTGGCCTACCGGCGCAAGTCGCTGACGCGTAGTGGCGTAGCGGGTGCGATAGTTACGGGCACGACCACCTTTGGTCTGGGCGGCTGGTCGTGGGGCCTGGCATTAATTTTCTTTTTTGTCTCCTCCAGCCTGCTTTCGCGCTGGCGCGAAAAGGAGAAGGAGCGTACCGCCGCTGACAAGTTTAGCAAGGGCACACAGCGCGACCTGGGCCAGGCGGCGGCTAACGGCGGGGTAGCCACGCTGCTGGCACTGGGTTATGGAATGGGCAGCGCGTCATCGCCGCTGAGCGAGACGCTGGAAGCTGGCTACGCGGGAGCACTGGCCGCCGCGACGGCGGATACCTGGGCGACAGAATTAGGTGTGCTCAGCGCGCACAAACCACGCCTGATCACCACGGGCCGTCCCACGGAACCGGGCACGTCGGGCGGTATTACGCTGCTTGGAACCAGCGCGGCGACTCTGGGCGCACTGGCGCTCGGGCTGGTTTTCTGGCTATTACAGGGTTGTCGCCGGGCCTCGCGGCACCTGCCGCTGGTCGCGCTCGTTGGAGGGCTGACCGGCAGCCTTTTTGACAGCCTGCTGGGAGCGACAGTACAGGTAATGTACTACTGCCCGAACTGTGACAAAGAGACTGAGCGCCGCATCCACAGTTGTGGCACGGCAACACGCCAACAGCGCGGGCTCTCCTGGGTAAATAACGATCTGGTCAATTTCCTGGCCACATTATTTGGGAGTATTGTGGCAATGGTAGCCAGTTTGCCGTTTCGATCACAGCGAGCTGGCCGGAGTGAACGTTGGATGAAAAATAGCGGGGCGTAGATAGTGGAAGCCTGCCCGGCAGGGCCGTTTTTGGAGATGGCGGCCCTGCCAATATTTATACGAGGTAGCGCACCCAGCGGCTCACGATGGGCAGGCGATAAGTGGGCCTTGTCCAGGCCATGATCATCAGCCAGACCCAGAGCAGCACAGTAATCCACCACAGCATATAGAGTAACAGGCCCAGGCTGGCATCGGTCAGCATGCCCAGCATGGGTATCCAGCTTAACATGCCTCTCAGCATGGAGACGCCCAGGGAGAGCAGTGAAAGCGTCCCGAAGGTTACCAGCGATTGCGCGGCATGCCAGCGCACGTTAGGGTTTTTCTCTACCAGAAAGAGGACCAGCCCTGAGATCCAGAAAAAAAGGTAGGCCAGCACTCTTTCAACGCGTTCACTCAGGCCAAGAGAGGTCATTTTGTACATTTAGATCGCGCCTCACTCTCGTATGAGATGTTGTTCCCCGTCAGAGGTTACCGCCCTTTTGTGTTGATCAGGGGCGGTGGTTCTCTGTACCCCCTGCATAAGCGCCGATGGGGCTGTTGCCCTGGAGCGCCTGCATTCCTCATTTCCTCTTTGTTTCTGCCACATATACGCTTGAACTTATGGGGTTGTTGCAAACGTTTTTTTGGGTACGCACCCAGGCTTTTTTGACTTCTCGGCGCAGCGCGCCTCGCTGTTTTTTTATGCTGGTGGATGGCGGCACGCAGTGCCGCCATCCACCAGCGTGACCTGGAAAGGGATGC
>JAFMRP010001043.1 GCA_017354095.1 Ktedonobacteraceae bacterium | reverse complement strand
CTGTCTGTGCTTATGTGAATAATAAATATCCAGACCTTACACACCTTTCCGCACCTCCCTCTCGCCCTGCGGAAATGTAAGGCCACCCCTTGCGGGTGGCCGGGTCGCTAGACGGGGAATAGAGAGCACCAAATGGAAGTGCAGCAAAATGCCAAAGAAACTGGCCGTGTGGAAGCATTCAGCGATGGCGTCTTCGCCATTGCCATAACCCTCCTGGTATTAAACTTCCTTGAGGCAGATCTTGTACATAAATCGCTTGACGACGGTGAGCTACTGAGCGAACTCATACACCTCTGGCCAACTCTGCTGGCTTTTGTCACCAGCTTCGCAGCCATCGGCGTGATGTGGCTGAACCACCACAGAATCTTCAGTCATATCACTCGCCTGGACAACAATCTTATCTTACTCAATCTGCTCCTGCTCATGATCGTCACCCTGGTCCCTTTCACTACCGCGCTGGTCGGTCCTTATCTGATATATCCCGACAGGCACGTTGCGGTCATCGTCTATAACGGCCTCTACCTGCTGATGGCCCTGGCTTTCCATGCCCTCTGGCACTATGCCAGGCACCGCCATCGCCTGCTCGGGGAAATGATCGATCAGCAAAGCGCGCAATCGATAACAGATCAATATCGCTTCGGCCCCCTCTTCTACCTCCTCGTCTTCGCTCTATCCTGGATCTATCCCCCCGCCAGCCTGGGCGTAAATCTGCTGCTGGCCGTGTTCTACGCCCTCCCATTCTCCAGAAAACACAAATCAGAGAAGATCCCCCAACATCCTGATACAACGCAGATTTCGCCAGAGAACGATCAGCAGGAGAAAAACGTTCCGCGATAAACTCTTGTAATTGCTCCGCTTTTTATGTAAAATAATGATGCTTAGTTAAACCTATCTATCGAGTTCTGTCACTATCTGCTCTCACTTATTATCAGGCTAATCGGGTGCCATCTCATTCGTCACCCTACTCACCCAAAAAATTTCTTGATTAGCGCCAAATAATAACGGCAGCAGTACTCCCATCTCCCGATAATCTCAAAAGCGGAGGAGCTATCTTCATGACCTGTATGCATTGTGGAGCCCCTATTCTCGCCAATGCTCCTTTCTGCGACCAGTGCGGCAAACAGCAAATACACCAGCCAGAAGGCTCGATTGTCCCCACTCCATCTACCACAACTGGTCAAACCATCTCGACAGATTCCAGCAGCGTGGCTACCCAACCCGAGCATCCAGCAGCGAACGTAAGTGCCACCGACAGTACTTTACCAGATATGGCCGCCATCGCGCCCCAGGCAGCCGGAAACAACGCCACATCCGCTCCCGTGGGCGCGCCAGTCGTTCCACCACCCATGACGTCCTTCCCTGGCTCCGGCCACCCACCGGCATATACGCCCTATCCAGGCGCTTACCTACCCACACCACCGCCAGAGCCGCGCGAACCACATAAAATCGCCCGGCCCCTCCCACGCTGGATCTTTCTGGGTGGCATCGCGCTCATTATCGCCGCGCTGGCCGCGCTCCAATTCACTGGCAGCGACTGGGCCGACGGTACTCTGCATATCGCACTGGGCGCCATCAGCGTCGGCGCACTGCTCATACTGGCAACCGTCATTCGCACCGCCGCCGGCATGTCTTCGCTCGCCAATCCCACCCGCGTGCGCCAGTACGTCAGCGCCATCCTGCTCATCGTGGTGCTCTTTATGAGCAGCGGCGTAGCATTGCTCATACGGCCAATGCTCCACATAGCCCAGGCCGGCAATCTTGAAAGCCAGCAGCAGTGGGCACTGGCGATTAAAGAATATCAGCTGGGCGGCGAGAAAGCCCCCACGTCGCTCAATCTGGCACGCGTCTATATCGAGTGGGGCGAAGCGCTGAGCAAGGCGCAGCAGTACGAGCAGGGGATCAGCAAATTCAATACGATGCTGAGCTATTATACCCAGGCGACTGGACTGCAGGATCGCGCCTGGCAAGATGAGCTCAATGCCTATATCGACTGGGGCAGACAGGCCATGAACCAGCAAGACTATGCGGCGGCCAGCCAGCACTTCGATACAGCGCTCAATCTCGCGAACTGCGATAGCGCGTGCAAAAACAACGTCGGCGGCCTGGATGCAACGGCCTACTACAATGTGGCCGAAGCTGCGCTGGCCAGCAAATCCTATGAAAGCGCGGTCAACACGTTCAAGTCCATCCAAAGCAAATTCCCCAACGCGCCCGAGGTCAAGCAGATGCATGGCGACCTGGCCAGAGCGCTCAGCGGTAAAGGCAAGCAGGAAAAAAGCCAGCTTTGCACCTCCGCTATCCCAACCTACAAAGAGCTGGCCAACAACTTCAAGGATACACCCGAAGGACGTCAGGCAGGCAAGGACCTGACGTCCCCCCAGCCGGTCAAGGGACGCTTCACCAGACCTCGACCCGGCGATCCCTTCTTCGTGGTGCTTATGCAAGGCTTTGCCGTCGTCGATGATCAGGGCACGCCTAACATGTCCAACGCCGAGTTTTTCCAGCGCCTCGATAGCGCTCCTAAAGCGACCGTGAATGCAAATGGCAGCTTTACCTTCCCACCGGTAAAGCAGGGAACCTATCAGCTCGTCTGGGGCAACGATAGCATCGGCTACGGCTACTACTTCAATCCCACGACGCACAAAATAGCCTACGAGGCAGCGGTAGGCCAGCTCTGCTCCTACGATTTCGGTAGCCTGGCCGCCGATCTCACCCCTGACAACTAATCAATCAATAAAGGGACAGCC
>JAFMRP010001042.1 GCA_017354095.1 Ktedonobacteraceae bacterium | reverse complement strand
CGACCGAGCGTGCGATATAGCGCCGCACCTTGCGCTGGGAAAGATCCTGGCCCAGCACCTCTACACGCCCGCTGGTATGGCGATAGATGCCCGCCAGAATTTTGGCGAAGGTTGTTTTGCCACTGCCGTTCGGTCCCAGCAGTGCCAGCATCTCGCCTCGTGACAGATCCAGGTCCACTCCTCGCAGGGCCGTGGTGCCATCTTCATAGCGATAGCAGACATCCCTGGCCTCAATAACTGGCGTACCCACGTCTTGCGCTCGCTCCGCTGGAACGTCGTGCTCAAGCTGCTCCAGCACTGGCGCGAAGGCTTGCTCGGCTTCCTCTAAATTCAAAGGGGGCCGCCCATCCCAGGAGCAGCCACTCAGCCAGGAGATGCGCGTCAGCTCACCTACCGAGGCGCCGCAGCGCTCCAGCAATTCTCGCTGCGCATAGAACGAGGCGGGAGACGCCACGAGCTCGACATATCCCTGATGCAGCAGAGCAATGCGATCACAAAAGGTCGAGAGGATATCGGCATCTTGCTCAACCAGTACCACCGTCATGCGATAATCGCGCCGCAGACGCTCGATTGTCTCGATCACTTCACGCTTACCGGCGGGATCCAGATCGCTGGTCGGTTCGTCCAGGATGAGAATCTGGGGGCGTAGGGCCAGGAAGGCGGCGATGGCAACGCGCTGCTTCTGGCCACCGGAGAGGTCGGCAGGATGGACGTAGACCGCGCCGGGCCAGAGATGAGCCAGGCCGACCCAGCGCAGCGCCTCGTGAGAGCGCCGGACGATTTCGTCGCGAGCCACGCCCAGATTTTGCAGCCCCAGCGCCAGTTCATGCAGCAGGCTCATACGCAGAAACTGGTTCTCGGGGTCCTGCATGACCATGCCGATCTGACCGCTAGCGGTTGTCTCGGCACCGACAG
Source organism: Ktedonobacteraceae bacterium (assembly GCA_017354095.1). Classification (GTDB taxonomy): domain Bacteria; phylum Chloroflexota; class Ktedonobacteria; order Ktedonobacterales; family Ktedonobacteraceae; genus Bu33. The sequence continues at coordinate 1,833 of JAFMRP010001042.1, read as the reverse complement.
GCTTGCCCAGCACTGAGACGGAGCCGCGAAAGTGCTGTGGTAGCTGTTCTTTCGGCAGTTGGGCACTGTGAGGCAGAATACCAAGCAATGTGCGACAGAGCGTGCTCTTGCCAGCACCGCTGGCTCCGGTGATGCCAAAGCATTCGCCTTCCTCAATCTGCAAGGCAACATCGCGCAACACCCAGGAACCTGGTTTCTCACCAAAGGTAGGATAGCGCCACCAGAGACCATCCGTTTGTATCACAATCTTTGTCGCTGGCATACTTCCTCCCGCTATACGACGCACTAAGCCAGCCAGGCAGCAGTCAAATTGGGATAGGGTCCCAACGCCAGGTAGAGCAGGAACAGGCTGAACAGGAGCACACACCAGTCAAGCAGGCGCCAGGGACTGGTTTCATAAAACTCCTCTGTCGAACGGCGCAGGCTATAACCACGCGCCACCAGGGCATCGCCAATCTCGCTGGAGCGGCGGATCATCATGGCGACCATCGGCACCGCGATGCTGGCGAGGTCGCGCAGGCGACGAATAAAGCTGCGCGGTCGAGCATTGATAGCGCGCGCCAGTTGGGCCTGGCGGATCGTGTTATAGTCCAGCAGGGCCAGGTCTAGTGCCCGGAAAACAGTGCTCAAAAAGAAGATGAGCGGCTGCGGTATGCGCAACTGGCGCAGCGCGCCGATCAGCTCAACATCGCGGCTGGTTACGACGAGGGATATGGTCGTCAGTACCATGCCAGAATAGCCTATGACTTTCGTGATGGCTACCAGCAAGGTGCGGTCGCTGATCAGCAGGCTCAGCGGGTGAAAAAAAGGGATACGTGCAAGCGTCCAGCCGGGCGCAGGAAAGAGCAGCCCCAGCACCAGCGCGATCAGCGTAGCAAGCAGGATGCCCACGACCAGCCCACGCCGCCAGAGATAATATCCTCCTACCATAGCCAGCCACAGAGCTCCCCAGATGCTCAGTCCGATGCTGATATAGCCGGGATAGACAGGCGCGTGGATGAGTATCGCGCTGCCGGGCACAGGATTGAATAGCATCCAGGTGCTGAACAGGCTGAGCAGGACCGGCAGTGTTAACAACAGGTAGAGGCGCGCGATGCGGGCCTGCATGCCACTGCCAAGAAAGAGGAGAAACGAGACGACCCACAACACGGCTGCCAGCACCAGGTCAGGCCGGTCGGCATTAATCGCCCGCAGCTGAACGCTCGACAGACACAGTACCAGCAGCACACGCGCGATCAGGTGGACACGAGTGAAAGGGGCATCGATACGCCGCGAAAAGAGGAATGAGCGTACATAGCGCCTGCCCGCTGGCGGCTGCAAATATACTTTTTCATCCTGCGCGGAGTAGCCGCTACTGCTCACCGTCCATACCCCCTGCTCAAGTGACAACACAAAAACTACTTTTGTAGTATACTACTGCAGCAATATACAAGGAAATGAAGCGAGCTTCAATTTTATAGGCCAGGATAGCTCGATTGGGATGGGGTGCGCGCTTATTGTCTGATCAGCGTCAGAAACTCCATGCGCTTCTCGTAGTCCTGCTGGAAAGCACCACGCATGATGCTGGAGGTCATCAGGCCCGGCGTACGTATGCCGCGTGCGCTCATGCAGAGATGTTCGCCTTTGAGCAGCACGGCCACGTCTTCCGTGCCCGTCAGACGACAGACCTCATCGGCGATCTGCTGGCCCAGGCGCTCTTGAATCTGCAACTGATGCGCGAACTGGTGGGCAATGCGCGCGAACTTCGACAGCCCCAGCACACGCTCACCAGTAATGTAGCCAATGGAGACATCGCAATAGAATGGAAGCAGATGATGCTCACATAAAGTCCAC
>JAFMRP010001041.1 GCA_017354095.1 Ktedonobacteraceae bacterium | reverse complement strand
AATGCGAGGAAGAGAAAAATGATCCAGAGCATGGTAAGCGGGCCTGCCATTGCGATGCTTCCATCTCCTGGTGCAATGTTGAGAACGATCCAGAGGTCCGCGATAGCGACAATGACTCCAAACAAGACGACCGAATTGCGTCGGCGTCTCCTGTCAGCTCGGAATGCCTTGAAGAAAGAACCAAGTTGATGATCTGTCGCCAATTGAGCGACCTCAGGCACAAGTTCCTGACTGGCTAATTGGAAAGATGGTTGTTCAGGTCCCGCCTGGGTCATAGACTGCCTCCATACAAAAGTAATCTGCCAATTGTCTCGGTCAATAAGTCCGCGATAAAGACTACCGTTTCCCCCCTTCCAGGAGAAGTATATCAGATGGGAAGCAGTTTTCCCAAGCACCTCTGTACCAGTGCTCACGCGCCGCGCTTCCTCCCAGCGCCCAAAAAGGCGGGTGATGGGGTCGTTGATCCCGGCAAACAGCACAAGCACCTCGGACCCGCAGCGAAGCCGAGGGGAAGAGCAACCGACTGGCCGTGCCGACGTCTGATGAGAGGGTTGCCAGACCGAGCCGGATGGCAAGCACTCTGGGAACGCCAAAGAGCGTGAGCTTCACGCGAGCAGAGGTTAGCGTCCTCTTATTGCGCGCGAGTCGCTCTTCAAAGGTCAGCCGAGTGTGAGCCCGCTGTGCTCGTGAAAGGGCTGGCAGAGGTCCGGCAAGATCAAGCGATTGCGTCGGTTCGACGAAGTGCAGCTCGACCTGTTGGTGACGCAAGAGGTCCCGGCATGCTCGTCGATGCTGTCTGCGGCTCCAATCCCGCCACAGGAGTGGGGCGGCTCCCACGGGAAGGGGTGCAAGAGGACGCTGACCTGACGCGGTTTCGCCGTAGCGCTGCCCAGCCATTGACACTGCTCACGCAGCGGACACGGGCGACAACTGCGGATGCTGGCTCCATACACCACGCGTAGGCTGCCATCGGCTTCTCGACGCCGCTCGTGGGCAGTCAATGATTGGTTGGCAGGACAGCGCAGCGTGCCATCAGGCTGGAGCGTGAAATCCGCGCCTCCGAAACGGCCCTCTTTGGAGGCAACGGCAACTGTCGGCTTGCCATAGCCACGAGTGGGAGGCTGTTGCTCTTTGGTTTCGGACATAGCTGGAGCAAACTCGGTGGTGCGCACCGGATCAGGATGAAGCTGATGCCCCAGTTCCAGGCGGAGGTTCCAGACCCATTGCGACACCACCTGCCAGCCCTCCTGCCCCCACGCTGAGTGGCTGCACCAACGATCGGGGTCCTGCTCGATGTCTTCATCTGAGAGCGCAGGCTCAAAGGCACCACGATGCAGGTACAGTTCGACGACATCGCAGGCGGTACACGCCTGCTGCGGCAGGTTGGTGAAGAACAGTTCGTACACCACACCCGCTTGCGTGACGCCAACAGGACGCTTCTTTTTGCCCGCCGGATGGGTCGCCACAACGACCCGGCAAGGCACGCCCTCTGGTCCCACCAGGGTCTGTGGGCAATCGTAGAGACTGCGCACCATCGGACGGATCGCGGACGCTGCTGGAACTGATCGGGGGGCAAGTGCAACCGCGCCTGAATGAACGGATGATCAAGCAGGTGATCGTCTTTTCCGCGTGTCACAAACGCGAACGAGGCCACATCGGAGAGCACGGCCCCATTGCCATATTGCCCATCGAGCCTCAGCAGCGCACGTTCGTGCGGAAGGTGGTGGGTCGCCAGATATCGACCAATGGTGGAAAGCCCTTTGCGCAATTCTTCCCGATAGCGCCCGTTCCCACGGTTGCCGAAACTACCGAGCCATTGATACCTGTGCGCCTGCAACACCGTTGTCCGCGTCCTGACAACCTCCCCGCGTTTGCGGCCCCGATAGCCAGGGGCGCAGACGTCATCCAACCGACGAAAGGACGGAGGAAGCTCTTCTGTCTGGGGTAAGGCACGTTGGCGGGCGGCTTCTCGCGTGCCGTCGATAGCGAACACGGTCCAGGTGCCGCCCTTTCGATCTACCAGTCCTCCGGTTTGCTTGTCGGGGGTCAGAGGACGCGCGAGCACATCATCGAGAAAGAGGGTCCGCAGCGTTTCGATCGGAACCTCGGTGAGCGCTGCTAAAAAACGCGAGAGCGCTGAGCGTGAGGGGAGCCGGTTACGATCAAAGAGGGCTATGAACGGGACGGCAAATGGCTGGAGTCGCTGGGAGAACTCCTCTAGCGTGCGCTCTCCGCTGATCGCGTAGCCGAAAAGCACCGCGAGGAAGTCAATCACCTCGTACTGACCAAAACGCTTCCGCGCAAAGCGGACCTGCTCGTTGATCTTCTTGAACACACCCTGCGTGCGAAGATACGTGCTGATCACTACAACTTCTCCAAACCACGACGGGGTTGAGAGGTTCGACTCCTGAGTGGTCTGGATTTTCACTGAACCATCGGCGATACTGGTCATACGTTGACCTCCTTGCTGAGAACAGTTATGATCGTTCTCTTCAAGGAGCCTCATTTCTACGCTGGTGGGCTACCAGTTACAACTCGTTGCGCAATCCGTGGGCAATGCGCGGTCACCACTGGCGGGAAGAGCTCCCATGCAACTTCTTATAGTCGTGTGGACGCTTGAGGCGTGTTCTCAGATCGCCACGTCTCGCTCTTGCTCTGAGAGGAGACGTCCTTTCCTTATTCACTTGCGGTGAGCGGGTGTGTGATCGAAAGGCCGCCCGATGAGGAGCGTCTCGAAGAACACATTCT
>JAFMRP010001040.1 GCA_017354095.1 Ktedonobacteraceae bacterium | reverse complement strand
TGGCCGCCCGCGAGCACCTTGGCCTCGTCGCCATATTGTTGAAGCAGCGCGATCGCCTCTTCAACCGAATTGGCGCGATGGTAATCAAACACTGCTGGAACTGACATGAATGTTCTCCTCTTTTCCCTTTATTTCTGGTGGATAGCTTTCCACATGCGTTCCGATTTGTACGGCATATCAATGTGAGCTACATTGAGCGCATCGGCGACCGCCGCAGCCACCGCGGGCGTTGAGCCGATGGTACCGGCCTCACCGACCCCCTTGACACCCAGAGGGTTGACCTGTGTGGGCGTGACCGTGTGATCCAGCTCGAACTGCGGCATCTCCTTGGCTATCGGCATCGCGTAGTCCATAAATGTGCTGGTGAGTAGCTGACCGTCTTCACCATAGACTACTTCCTCGAATAACGCCTGCCCCACGCCCTGCGCGATACCACCATGCACCTGTCCGGCTACCAGCAGCGGATTGAGCTGGCGCCCGCAATCATCTACAGCTATATAGCGCGCAAGCTCGATCTCTCCGGTATCCTTATCAACTTCAACCACGCAGATATGTGTGCCGAAGGGGAATGTGCAGGCATCTGGCTCGAAGAAAACCGTTGTCTCTAAACCCGGCTCGATACCCGGAGCCAGCGTGTTCGACAGATTGGCCGCTGCCGCGACTTCTTCAAAGCTGACCGACTTCTGGGGCGAACCCGCGACCGAGAAACGACCATCCTCAAAGGCGATGTCGGGAACACTGGCCTCAAGCATATGGGCCGCGATGGTCTTCATCTTCTCCTTGAGCTTCTGGGCCGCGTTAAAAACGGCCGTTCCGCCCACCGCAGTTGTGCGGCTGCCATAGGTGCCGCGCCCCTCCGGTGTTGAATCCGTATCACCATGCAGGACAAGCACCTTTTCGATGGGAATACCGAACTCGTCGGACACGAGTTGGGCAAAGGTTGTCTCTTCACCCTGCCCATGCGGTGAGGCACCGGTATACACCGTCACGGTGCCGCTCTGCTCAACGCGCACTCGCGCGCTTTCATAGAGCCCAAAAGGCGCGGTATTTTTCGGACCAATACCACAGATCTCGACATATGATGAGATCCCGATACCCATCAGCTTGCCGTTCGGGTTGGCTCTCCTCCTGGCCTGCTCCTGGCGCAGCGCCTGGTAATCGATCAATTGCATGGCCTTGTCCAGAGCTAGCTGGTAGTTGCCGCTGTCATAGACGGCGCCGGTAGACATCTTGTGCGGGAACTGTTCCGGCTTGACGAAGTTGGTCATGCGCACCGCCGACGGATCTTTGCCCAGTTCTCGTGCCACCAGGTCCATAGCTCGCTCGATCAAGTAGGTCGCCTCCGGACGCCCGGCACCACGATAAGCGTCGGTCGGCGCTTTATTCGTAAAGACGACATCGGCGCTGGTATAGGTTGCGGGAATATCGTAGCAGCCGTTGACCATCGGCAGGGTAAATGCAATGGCAATCGCATCGGTAAAGAACTGAAGATAGGCACCAAGGTTTGAAACAACCTGCACTTTCAGGCCGGTAACCTTGCCATTTTTATCGGCGGCTGCCTCAATATAGTCTACCTGGTCGCGCCCATGAATGGTGGCCGCGAGATTCTCGTCACGGTCCTCAATCCATTTGACAGGACGCCCGGTTTTCATGGCGGCGAAGGCGGCCATGGTCTCTTCAGGATAGATATTCAGCTTACAGCCAAAACCGCCGCCCACCTCCGGCACAGTCACACGTACCTGGGTCTGGGGCAGGCCAAGCTGTTCGGCCAGGTTGTTGCGCAGCAGATGCGGGATCTGCGATGAACTCCAGATGTGCAGTGACTTATCACTTTTGCGAAATTCAGCAACGGCGCCGCGTGTCTCCATCGGCGAGGGGGCCAGGCGCTGGTTAACAAAGCGCCCTTTGACCACCACACCTCCATTGGCCAGCGTATCAGCAAAAACTTTATCGATCTCTTCAGTAGGCGGATGGATGGAAACCCCTACATTGGTGCCAAATTCCTCGTAGAGCAGCGGAGCGCCCTCCTGCATCGCTTTCTCAACATCGATAGCCGCGGGCAGCACTTCATAATCGACATCGATCAGATCGAGCGCATCGCGCGCGGTATAACGGTCCTCCGCGATAACTACCGCGACCGGATCACCATAAAAGCGCACTTTGCCCTCAGCCAGCGGCCCGCGCCGTCCCATACCATTGGTGATATGTGGAGGAAGCGGAAGCGCGATAGGTACATTCCCAACAATACCCTTAAGATCCTGAGCTGTATAGACAGCCACAACACCGGGATGCTGGCGCGCCGCGTCTGTGTTGATGCTGTTGATGCGTGCGTGGCCGTGAGGACTGCGCAAGACGGCCATATGTAACATGCCGAGCAACTTTACATCATCGACATAGGTGGCCTGACCAGTAATTAAACGAGGGTCTTCACGCCGCTTAATCGGCGTACCAACCATAGCTGCGATGCCCATAAAGCATGTCCTTTCTCGTCAATGAGAAATACCACTACGCCATACATTCAAGAGAAGACCAGGGTCGGTCCATCCCTGCGGCTATTCGCCCGCCCCTACAGGTTCGCTTGCACTCATACGCTCGGCGGCGTCCTGAACCGAACGCACAATGTTTTGATAGCCGGTGCAGCGGCAGATATTACCTTCCAGCCCTTTGCGGATCTCGGCTTCACTGGGGTGCGGATTGTTTTTGAGCAGCTGGTAGGAAGCCATAATCATACCCGGAGTGCAGAAGCCACA
>JAFMRP010001039.1 GCA_017354095.1 Ktedonobacteraceae bacterium | reverse complement strand
CACTCCCTATGTCTTCCAGATCGATACCCTGGCGGGCGAGTTCCCTTCCGATACGAATTACCTCTACACCACCTACAATGGCGAGCATCACGATGTCGAACCATGCCGCGAGGAAGGCGTCGTTATCCTGGGCTCCGGTCCCTATCGCATCGGCTCGTCCGTCGAGTTCGATTGGACCTGCGTCAGCACGGTCGAAGCGCTCAAGAAGTATCATAAACGCTCGATTGTCATCAATTGCAATCCTGAAACTGTCTCTACTGACTACGATACCTCCGATCGGCTCTACTTCGATGAGCTGACCTTTGAACGCGTCGCCGATATCTGCGAGTTCGAAGCACCCCACGGTGTGATCGTCTCTGTCGGAGGCCAGACGCCGAATAACCGCGCTAAAGCCTTGCAGCATTATGGCTTCCGCTTGCTGGGTACCGATGCGATCAATATCGATCGTGCCGAGGACCGCAAGAAATTCTCGGCTCTGCTCGACAAGTTGGAGATCCGCCAGCCTGCCTGGGACTCCTTCGACTCGCTGGAGGGCGCGCTCAGTTTTGCCGAACGTGTCGGCTATCCGGTACTCGTACGCCCCTCCTATGTGCTTTCGGGGAGCGCTATGAACATCTGCTACAACGAAGAAGATCTTGTGCGCTACACCCGCGAAGCCGCCGCTGTCTCGCAGGAGCATCCCGTCACCGTCTCGAAGTTTATGCGCCAGGTCAAAGAGGTCGAACTGGACGCGGTGGCCCAGCATGGTGAGATCAAGGCTTTTGTTATCTCCGAACATGTTGAAAACGCTGGCGTCCATTCGGGCGATGCCACGATTGTGCTGCCGCCGCAAAGCCTCAATATTCAGACCATGTTCCGCGTCGAGGAGGCCGGACGAGCGATTGCCAGGGCGCTGGAGATCACTGGCCCGTTCAATATGCAGTTCCTGGCCAAAGACAACAATGTCTACGTGATCGAGGTCAATCTACGCGCTTCACGTACCTTCCCCTTTATCTCGAAGGTTACGGGCATCAACTTCATGGAACTGTTCGTGGACGCCCTCTTCCAGCAGCATGTCGAGCCGGTTGAGGTCCCCATGCCCAGATTTGTTGCCGTCAAAGCGCCGCAGTTCTCTTTCTCGCGCCTTACCGGCGCTGATCCGGTGCTGCGCGTAGAGATGTCTTCGACCGGTGAAGTTGCCTGCTTCGGCGACGACCTGGAGGACGCCTATCTCAAGGCTATTCTTGCTACCGGCGGCAAAATACCGCACAAAGGCGTCTTTGTCAGCCTGGGTGGCAATGAGAAGAAAGTGAAGTTCTGGGAGAGTGCCAGAAAGCTTTCCCGCCTGGGTATTCCGCTCTATGCCACCGCTAAGACCTGCGAGTTCCTGCGCAGCATGGGCATCGAGGCAACGATGCTCTACAAAATTCACGAGGAGAAAGCGCCCAATGTGCTGACCTACTTCCGTGACAACAAAATTGACCTGGCGATCAATATTGTGGAGGGACATATCAAGAAAGAGCTGGATGACGACTATCAGATGCGCCGCGAAGCCATCGATCACAACATACCATTGTTCACGAAACTTAAGCAGGCACGCCTGTTCATTAAAGCTATCGCCGAAAAGCGCCTTGATACTATCCCCATCAAGTCCTGGAACGAGTACTAAGGAGGCTCGGGTATGTCAAAAATGCTGATGGGAACCATCGTGCTCCCGGATCGAATAGTCGAGGGCACCATCTCTATCGCTGAAGGGCAAATCGAGCGTATAGAAGAAGGCTTTCCCCGTAATACCGAACATGCCATTGACTTTCGCGGTAAATACCTGCTTCCAGGCTTGATTGAAGTGCATGGCCACATGCGTGAACCAGGTCTCGATTACAAAGAGGATATCCCGCACGGGACGCGGGCAGGCGTTGCAGGAGGCTATACCACCATCCTGGATATGCCCAATACTCGACCGCCAACTACTACAGCCGCGCTCCTGGAAGAGCAAATAAACCGGTACACGGGCAGGTCTTACTGCGATTTTGCTATCAATATGGGAACCTCCCGGAATAACATCCCCGAGCTAAAAAATATCGATAGAGGGAAAATTACCGGCGTCAAGATATTTGCCGCCGGTCACGCTACCACGCCAACGACCATTCCCCACCTCAGCGACCTGGCCCGGATTTTTGAAATCCTTGGCGAGCGTGGCATCATGGCTATCGTTCACGCGGAAAATCAAGAATTGACCGACTACTTTACCCAGAAATATCGCGATCAATTAGCAAGGCATGATCCAGCTGCCTGGAGCGAAGCGAGGAACCTCTCTGTTGTCCTGACTTCTGTGCTTGAGATGATCTCGCTGGCAAAACAATTTGGGGTGAAACTCTATCTGCTCCATCAGTCGACGCCTGAAGAGTTCGCAGCCATAGAATTTGGCAGAAACATCGGTGTTGATGTCTATGGTGAGGTAACAACGGTTCACCTCGCCTTTAGCAGTGCCGATTATGCTCAATATGGCAACTTGATCAATATCGCGCCTGCTTTACGCGCTCCTGGCGTGCGTGAAAAGCTCTGGCAACTGCTGCGCGAGGGCAAAATCGATGCGGTGGTGACCGATCACGCTCCTCATACCCTTGCGGAGAAGCAGAAAGAGAGTGTCTGGGAGGTGGCATCCGGTATGCCCGGTTTGCAGGAAGCGATGCCGGTCCTGCTAAGCAATTGGATCAAGCAATTTGGCGCGGAAACCCTTGAGGAGGGGCTTATTCGCATTGCTCAGGTGAC
>JAFMRP010001038.1 GCA_017354095.1 Ktedonobacteraceae bacterium | reverse complement strand
CGCTCATTGCCTCTTTTCATATTCTTCTATCTGTTGGGGTGCTTCCTGATCTCTCTCAGGGGCAAGGTGCCCAGTGGTCGATCCTTGATACGCCTGCACGCACGCCTCAATCTGTTTGATCTGCTCAGCGTGCTGCGTCTGGTAGCGTGCTGAACAGAGGGAGAGGAAATAGGGCGCCCATTCGAGCAGATGTCCGAAGATGGTGGTGGTTTCTTCGGCGATCAGGAAGAGCAAGGGCTGAGGTTCTACACGCTGATCGAAGATCAACATTCCATCACCCTCGCCCAAGGCACCCTGCTCGAAATTGGCATGTGCGGGAACGATCCACCGAACGTCATCAACACTGATCAGTGGGTGGGCCGCAGCAAGCGCTTCATAGCCCGATGGGAGTTCCTGTGCTGCTTCGCCGTGGGGTTGCCCAACGAACTCAGGAGCAGAGCGTTGGGTCGCTGCCTGTGGCTTCGGGTTGGCCTCTCCGGCGGCCCGGATGAAGACAAAATCGGTGATCGCCTCATCCTCTTCAAGCTGATGCATCAAGCCAGTTGGGGCCGGGCCAAAGAGGCGCAGCAGGAGAAATCCCTGCCTCTGCCTGGTCGTGAGGCCATAGCTTACGGTCACGACCTTGGTCACCGCTCCAGATGGTTGGGGGGTGGTCAGGGCACGTGTCACCTCGTCCAGAAGGGCCGAGAGATCGCGCAAGCTCATGCTTTCACAGATCATGAGCAAGTAGTCTCGCTTCATCTGCCGGGCTCCTCTTCTCTCTCTGGCTGTCGTACGTTGTCCTGGGAGGATGCCGTACGTAACGCGTGTCGTTCGCGTTCCACACAGAGGAGGTGTTCCATCGCATCCAGCGCGTACCTGGCCACCTGCACACGACGTTCCAGGCATAAGTGTGTGATCGAATAGGCAGCACCTTCCTGCTGTGCTGCTCTGTTAATAGAAGGCATGGCTTCCACTTCGTTCCCCATTTGTTCCCAAGTCGCTACTAAACGCAGCAATGCGCTGGCGCCCCAACCATAGATCTCAGCAAGGTCGATGAGCAGGTTATCGTATTTCTCCTTCTGGCTTTCCTTCTCCTCTTGTCCTTGCTGGTAAGAGTGGTGAGCGCGGGCAAGACGCTGGTTAATCTCTGCCTCTTGCTCGTCGGCTGCACGCACTCGCCAGCACAGGCTATATGCTACTGGGAGCGCTCGACGTGCAGATGCCCGATCTGCCTCGCTCACCTCTTCATCCCACGGTGTTGCATGGTGGACCATGTCGGCTAGGCGCAACTGCGCCCGGATCACCACCGTGTACAAGTCTTTCGCATCAGCAACGAGAATGGGCAGGTGCTTGTCATGCGCCTGGCCAACCGATGCAACGTGGATAGGGTTATTCCTCATCATGGCACCTCTCTTCCTGTTGCCGTTGGATCATGGTTGTCTCCTGCTCGGTCACGACTGCGGCCAGCGCTGCCAACATCGAGTGGGTATCATCATAGGAGGTCAATACCAAAGGGAACAGGGCTCTGATGGTCAGGTGAAGCTGAACTCGCTCACTGCCCGTCGTCTCACAGATCTTATGAAACACCGTGCAATACAGCAGAACTTCCGTGAGCAGATAGTCCAAGTCTGCCAGTTTGGTCACACAGGCGTATGGTCGGAGCAGCTTTGTCTTCCCTGGCTCCAGGCTATGCAAGTAGGCTTGCGTAGCCAAGACAACCTGCCGCATCTCACTCAGCAGGCTCAGGCAGGCCTCAACCTGCCGAGTCGAAAGCGTCCATTCGTCACGATAGATGATGGTCATATTGGCCAGAAAGCGTCGTCGCCTGCGTAACGCTTCGGCATAGCCACCAACGCGCTGTGCAGTCGTCCGCCTGGAACGATCTGGATACGCCATCGGGAGATGGAGAAAAGCTGTCGTCATACCAGTGCCTCCTTCCTGTTTGCTCCTCCACTGGCGCGCCAGCTGGCAAGTGCATGTCGAGCGCACCTGGAGCACATGTGTGAGGATCGGTAGGGATATGCCCAACGCAGATGAAGCCGATCCCAGCACCACAAGCAGTGCAACTGCGTACGGAACAGAATAGTTGGGAAGGTGGTCAGCTTCGCTGCAACAACATGAAATGTTCGTATGGAACGCACCACGTTTGCCTCCTTCCTTGCTACTGCGGTCGCTGCTTCAAGCCACCCTTGCCATCGCCGTAGAGGACATACTGAGATCGATAGCGAGTAAAGGGTGAGGTGAATGTGGTACCCAGAATGGAGACCTTGACATCAGTATGGCCATCATGGTCATAGTCGCCCACTTCCATCTGAATCTCTGCACCAGCGGGGTCGGGAAACTCCAACCGCCCCAGGTCCGGTCCCACAAGGATCTGCGTTTTCGCAGGATCATTGGAGGTAATCTTCATGAGTTGAACATGGCCATTGTTGTTGAGTGCGATCAATTTCGAGGGCTTGACCTGGCTGTCCCCTCCACCAAAGACCCCAACAACGATGTTGCCATGCGTTGGCCCAAAGGAACCAGGGTCCGAAAGGTGCGTCACGCACCAGCCCACGAGATAGGTCAGCAGGATATAGCCTCCCAACAATCCCCCCGCAGTGCCCCCGATATAAAACAGTGGATGCTTGGGCTGCTTGGATCGACGGCTATTCCGGCATGAGGAGGAAACAGGCGCCTGGATATTGGGCGCTTTTTGCAGCGCTCGACGCCCATGCTGAGTAGTCATCTGCCGAGTTGTCTGCCGTTGCAGCTGGGCGCGGGTGGCACGCGGG
>JAFMRP010001037.1 GCA_017354095.1 Ktedonobacteraceae bacterium | reverse complement strand
GCTGCCCTCCAGTTCGCGAGATCAGCAGCCCCCTCCATTCCATATGCTGATCCACCGGCAATACCTCGGAAAAGCCTGCGCTCGCAATGGTCCCCTTATCCTCGGGCTGGCACAAAATAGGCAAATGCCTGGGCAACAACGCCTGCGCCTGAGCATCCCAATGATCACGATGCGTATGCGTGACGAGCACCGCGTCCAAACTCTCTAACACCTGCCCCATCTCCGCCTCAGACAAAGGCAGGCCCACCATCGGGATACGCAGCTGATTGCCCGCGTTCGCTATCGGCTCCATAGCCTCGGCCGGACTCAACATAGGATCAACCAGTATCTTGAGCCCTCCAACCTCAACCACAAACGTGGCATGACGTAAAAATCGTATCTCCATCGCCTTCTCCAACTTTTTCTGTCCAATCACCCGACCGCGCGAATAAAATCTGCCAGCACGTCATACGCAGTAACATCAGGCCCGGCCGTCTCGGTCATAGGAACATGCAGCGTGACGGTTAACCCCGGCACCATATCCATCTCAAAGTGCGTAAGTAACCCGCCTGGACCCACCGATGCCAGGGGATCATCCGCGCTCAGTCGCTCCGGCTGTACGCTTGCCTGCACCTGTCCGCTTGCTGTGCGCTCAATCGTGCTCACCAGCTTGTAACGCGTCCCGGCAGCGCGCGCTTCCTGCACCATCTCCTGCGTCAAGCCGCGCACGCCCACGCGCTCTATCTGCTCCATCGATACCGGCTCACCCATCAAGATGTTGGCAACAATACCAGCTTTGATCGCTGCGTCCCAGCCATCAATATCATCGCTCGGATCAGTCTCGGCAATACCCAGCTCCTGCGCCCGCTTGACCGCCTGCTCAAAGCTCTTTCCCTGCTCCATTTCGGCAATCACTACGTTACACGTCCCATTGAAAAGCGCCCGCACCCGCTGCAATTTGACGGCCGGCAGGCTGCTCTGAAATAGCGAGAAGAGGGGCGCGCCCGCCATAACAGTGGCCTCGAACAAAAACCGCTTGCCTTTTTCTCTCGCCAGCGTGCTCAGTTCGTGATAGGCATGCATAACCGTCCCCTTGTTGGCCGTTACCACGTGCATCCCCTGCTCCAGGGCAGCGCGCACATGTTCGATCGCGGGCTGTCCCGTGCGCGGATTGGTTGACGTCAGTTCAAATAAGACGTCGGCCTGTGTGGCCTTCAGCCATGTTCGTACATCGCCTCCCGCGACGGCTTTCTTGCCAGGTATCCGCCCATCCAATAAGGACGCGACATCCAGCCCACCTGGATCGGCCAGCCAGCCCATACGTCGCGTCGCCACGCCCGTCAGACGCCACTCAATATCATACCGCTCGCACAGCTCTTCGGTCTTGACCTGCAAATGCCGGGCCAGTGCGCGCCCGACATTGCCAAAACCAAGAATCGCCAGATTATAAACCCGGGTCTGCATCTGTATCCTATCCCTCTCACTGATATAGTTCAGAGCGTTTGCATACCGCGTACGCTCTGGGCCAGCAGGCTCGCGGCCCGCTCAATTTCCTCTTCTGTGGTCCAGCGTCCCAGCGTGAGGCGCAGCGCGCCAAGCGCCCGGGCCCGCTCCATCCCCATCGCCATCAACACCCCTGATGGCTCCGTACTGCCAGCATGACAGGCCGAACCGGTTGAACTGGCAATGCCCGGAGTCTGTGCCAGCACCTCTTCTCCTATCACGCCATCAATGCTGACATTCAAGGTGTTCGGCAGACGTTCCGTTGGATGCCCGTTCAGATGCACCCTCCCCGGCAGATACCCGCAGAGCCGCTGGTACAACTGATCACGTAATGCGCGCAGTTGTTTCGGGCTCCCCTCGCCCAGCCCGCGAGAGGCAAGCTGGCACGCGGCCCCCAGAGCCACCAGAAAGGCAACATTCTCCGTTCCGGCCCGTATGCCTTTCTCCTGCCCTCCCCCTACAATCACCGGCTCAAGCGCTACCCCTCTACGCACATACAGCGCTCCGACGCCCTTCGGCGCATACAGTTTATGCCCGGCCACGGTAAGCAGATCCACCCCCAGCTCGCTGACGCTCGTCGGAATTTTCCCGACCGCCTGCGCGGCATCCGTATGAAACAGCGCGCCATGCTGGTGAGCAATACGAGCAAGCTCAGCAATAGGTTGCAGCGTCCCCGTCTCATTATTGGCAAACATGATCGTCACCAGCACCGTCCGCTCGGTCATCGCGCCTTCCAGAGCGGCAGGAGCAACGCGCCCATCATGATCAACCGGCAGATAGGTCACACGGAAACCGTCAAAACGTTCAAGCGTACGACAGACCTCTCTCACCGCTGGATGCTCGGTCTGCTGCGTAATAATATGGTTACCACGGGATCGAAGAGCCAGCGCGGCCCCCCGAATGGCAAGCACATCGCTTTCAGAGCCGCCACCGGTAAAGATCACTTCATCCGCCTCACAGGCCAGCATCTGAGCCACCTGCCCCCTCGCCGTCTCAACCGCAGCCCGCGGCTCATGAGCATAATAGTGCGAGCTAGAAGGGTTGCCAAAATGCGTCGTAAGATAGGGCAGCATCGCCTCAACCACCCGCGGATCAACTGGCGTGGTCCCATTATAATCAAGATAAATCGGCCGCCCCTCTAAACCAGGTTGCCCCCTCAATTCCGTCATAAACCTTCAAACCCTCCATATTTCAAATAACCACCTCCCCCAAACCCACTTATCTCCCTTCACCTCGGCCAACCCTCTGACCCACCCGAATCCCGGTGCAGTGAC
>JAFMRP010000207.1 GCA_017354095.1 Ktedonobacteraceae bacterium | reverse complement strand
TCTACAGCTACCTCCCGCAGCAACTCCTCTGCTGACATAGCATCCATACCTCTTTTCTTTTAGTACTCTGTCAAACGAAGTTTGGTAGGTGCGCCGCCTGCGGCGGCGTGGGGGAAAGGATGCAGGAGGGCTCCTCTTGTTCCGCTCGGCAACGCTGCTAGCGCAGCTACGGCTGCGCCGTCAGTCGAGCGGAGAGGCAGCTGCCCTCCTGCACCTCCCACTCCCATCCTCTTCACATAAGCACTGACAGAGTAGTAGTACTCTGTCAAGAGATAGGGCGACCTCTTCTGGCAGGTCGCCCTATGCAAAGTTTATGTTGTGTTACCAGCGCCGGTCGTTACGCTGGCCAAAGTTGTCGCGCCTGGGGCCACCAGAGCCGCCTCTGCCACCGGGCATCGGACGACGGGAGCCGAACCCACGATCGCCGTAACCGCCACGGTCGCGACCACCTTCACCATAGCCGCCGCGATTACCATAGCCGCCGCGTTCGCCATAGCCACCTGAGCCACGGCCGGGCATAGAGCTATCGCGATCGCGTCCATATCCGCCCATTCCTCCGCGCCTGGGGCCGCCAGGGCGCGAAGCTGCGCGTTCGCTTTCCAGGTCAGCGGCGCTGGGTATCTCGCCGCTCAAAGCCGCGCGGCGAGAGAGGTTCACGCGACCTTGAGGATCAATTTCGATGACCATAACAGTGATCTCATCGCCAACCGAGACAACGTCTTCAGGACGCATGACCTGATAGTCGGCCAATTGTGGTGTGCGTACCAGGCCCTCTTTGCCTGGTAGGATCTCAACGAAAGCGCCGAAATCAACGATGCGGCGTACGGTGCCGGTGTAGATGCGGCCAACCTCGACCTCTTCCGTCAGAGCGCGAATAGCGTCGATGGCCTGCTGCATCGAATCGCCAGAGGTGGCCGAGACATTCACAGTGCCATCATCTTCGATATCGATGCGGGCACCGCTCTCCTCCTGGATCTTGCGGATCATCTTGCCACCCGGGCCGATCACCGTACCGATCTTGTCCGGGTTGATTTTAACGCTCTGGATACGGGGAGCGTACGTGGAGAGATCTTCACGAGGAACATCGATGGTATCGAGCATCTTATCCATAATGAACTGGCGACCTTCTTTCGCCTGTTCCAGGGCTTTTGCCATAATCTCGTAGGTGATGCCTTTTACCTTGATATCCATTTGCAGCGCGGTCACGCCATCGTTTGTGCCGGCCACTTTAAAGTCCATATCGCCGAGCGCGTCCTCAATACCTTGAATATCGGAGAGCACCGCCCACTTACCTGCGCGCTCGCTCTCGCCGGTAATCAGGCCCATTGCCACACCAGCGACCGGGGCATGGATGGGCACGCCAGCGTCCATCAAGGAGAGCGTTGTGCCGCAGACAGAGCCCATCGAGGTTGAGCCGTTGGACGAGAGCACATCGGAGACGGCACGGATAGTGTAGGGGAACTCCTCCTGTGAAGGGATAACCGCCGCGATGGCGCGCTCCGCCAGAGCGCCGTGGCCAATCTCGCGCCGTCCGGGGCCGCGCAAAGGCTTGCTCTCACCGGTCGAGAAGGGCGGGAAGTTATAGTGGTGCATGAAGCGTTTACTCTCGCTCTGGCCCAGGCCATCGAGCATCTGCTCATCGCCAGGCGAACCAAGCGTCACCACGCTCAACACCTGTGTCTGCCCACGTGTGAAGAGGGCCGAGCCATGTGTGCGGGGCAACAGGCCAACCTCGCAGCTAATGGGGCGAATGGTTTTCAAGTCGCGGCCATCGACGCGCACACCATTATCGAGGATCTGATTACGCACATAGGACTTCAGTTCCTTTTCGTAGAAAGAAATAATCTCTTTCAAGCGTTCGGGATACTGCGTTCCCAATTCAGCGACCAGTTGATCCTGAACCAGGTTCAGCGCCTCAGAGCGGGCGGCCTTATCGGGGGTATGGACAGCGGCCTCGAAGCGGGGCAGCACAAACTCGGCCACCTTCGCCCGGAGTTCCTCATCGACGGGAGTTGGTTCAAATGGGCGTTTAGCGACGCCAACCGCCTGAAGCAATTTCTCCTGCATCTTAATGATATCTTGCAAAGCCTCCTGACCAAAGCGCACTGCTTTGAGCATGAGGTCTTCTGGAAGTTCTTTTGCTCCGGCTTCGACCATCATCACAGCGTCCGCTGTACCGGCAATCGCCAGGTCAAGTTTGCTGCGCTCCATCTGCGACACCTGTGGGTTGATCACCAGTTGATCATCGACGTAGCCGACACGCACAGCGCCAACCGGGCCGGCGAAAGGGATATCCGAGACAGTGAGTGCGGCTGAAGCGCCGACGATGCCCATGATATCGGGATCATTCTCTTGATCGGCGGAAAGCACGGTGATCACAATCTGGACATCGTTGCGGTAACCTTTGGGAAAGAGGGGACGAAGGGGACGATCGGCGAGACGACAGGCGAGGATAGCATGCTCAGTTGCGCGCCCTTCACGCTTGATAAATCCTCCGGGAATCTTGCCGGCAGCATACATACGCTCTTCAACATCAACGGTTAACGGGAAAAAATCAATGCCTTCGCGAGGCTCATCGCTACCTACTGCGGTTGCCAGGATTACTGTATCGCCATAGCGCACCAGCACAGCCCCATTGGCCTGCTCAGCTACGCGACCGGTCTCAATACTCATGACCCGACCACCGATAACTGCTTCTTGACGGTGAATCATATTTCCTCCGACTATTTAGCACCCAAAAACACAACATCCAATCAATCGTCGCCAAAGTAGGTTCCCATTGGGAATTAGAAAGTGTAACACATTGCCAATATCCGGCGGGTGCAATCACTCTGAAAATCTTGCTGCCTCAACCTTTAGCGGTTTCCATGTTCTTCTGTCAGTTCGTCTGTTTAATCTTTGCTCATTCAACCTGTGTGGGGAAAAAACTCTCTATCTATCGTCCTTCGTGCATCTTTACCAGGTATGCTTATTCTAGATGGACTTGAATTGCTCTTCATCTTCAACGCAACAACTTGTTTGATGGTGGAGAAAACGGAGCAGCGGTCGGACAACACCTGCGGCGCTTTGTGAGCCATTCCTGCGCCGACCGCAACGGCAACCACGACCCCTCTTGTGAATTAGCGGCGTAGGCCAAGCTTCGCGATCAGTGCGCGATAGCGCGCCGGACTTTTCTTCGTGAGATATGCCAACAGGCGGCGTCGCTGTCCAACCAGCATACGCAGGCCGCGACGAGAGTGCAGGTCATGTTTATGCACTTTCAGATGTTCTGTCAGTTCATTGATGCGCCGGGTGAGAATGGCCACCTGTACTTCAGGCGAGCCGGTATCAGTCTCATGTACGCGGGCATCGGCAATAATTTCGGCTTTTTCTTCTACGTTCAGAGCCACGTTCTTCTGTCACCTCCTCTGTGCAGAATGGAAAAAAGGTATCAGCACTTCCGCATTATAGCATGGATGAAACGAGGGCGCAATGAACGGAAACGTTCACCGCATACGCCCTTAAAGAATGTATGCGAGCGAGGGGATAGATAGTATTCCCCATCCGCTCGCGCCCTGGAGTGATATCTTTCCCGTAGTGGGAGTAATTACTTGATCTCGGCTTTCGCGCCATCCTGAGCCAGTCTGGCGACGATCTTGTCGGCCTCTTCCTTGGAGACGGCTTCTTTGACGGGCTTGGGGGCCTCGTCGACGACGGCCTTCGCTTCTTTCAGGCCCAGGCCGGTCAGTTCGCGCACCGCTTTGATGACTTTGATCTTCTCGGCGCCAACGTCGGTCAGGATGACATCGAACTCGGTCTTCTCTTCAATAATGGGAGCGGCCTGCTCGGTGGCAGCGGCAACGGGAGCAGCGGCAGCAACGGGAGCGGCGCTCACGCCCCATTTTTCCTGCAGGACCTTGGTCAGCTCGACCAGTTCGAGTACGTTTAATTTCTCAATATCGTTGATAATTGTCTCAACAGACATGATGAATCCTCCTTAGATACTATTCAGCGGATGTTCCGCCCTGTAGTTTATCAGCACGTGCTTGCAATACGTAACACAGATCGCGCAATGGCGCGGTTAACAGGCTATAGGTAGTTGACATGGGGCCTTGCAGGACTCCCACGACCTCAGCTTTCGACTGGGCTTTGCCGCCAGCGATTTTGGCGATGCCGTCAACCTGCTCGGCGCTCAGTGTGCGCCCGGCCAGGATGCCGGATTTGAGCACAGCAACTTTAGAAGTTCTGAGATAGTCCGCAACGGCTTTCGCGGTTGCCACCTCGTCCTCATAGCCAAAGGCGACAGTTGTCTGGCCGTTGAAGATAGCTTTATCGACCCCGGTCATATTTTTGCGCTCAGAGGCGATACGCAGGAGCGTATTTTTCGCGACCTGAAGTTCGATATTGGCGGCGCGCATTTTCGTGCGCAGTTCGGCCATATCCTTCACGTTCAGGCCTTGAGTCTGCAGTAAAACTGTGAGCACAGAGCGGTCAAGTTTATCCGCCAGTTCTTCAATTTTCTGCGACTTTTCCTGTGTTGGCATAGTGTTTCCTCCTTTCTGGGGGAGTCTGGCATAGAAAAAGCCTTCGGTGATGAACCGAAGGCCGCGAGGAAATCACAGCATAGAGCTTCTGATTCGACCAGCGTGTGGTCGTTATCATGGGGCAATGCTCACGTCATTTCCTCGGCAAGCCGATGAGCTGGTTTTGCTATCGATTAAATGCCTGGTGGGCATACTTGCGATCTTCGGTTGACGATTGGGTTGGTATTCTGTTTTAAGGCTTGAGAGCCAGGGCCGACTGGACATCCAGGCGGATGCTGGGTGACATAGTCGAGGTCAGCACGACGCTTTTCACATAAGAGCCTTTAGCGCCAGAGGGGCGAGCGCGCACGACAGCATCTATAACCGAAGAGATGTTGTTCAGCAACGCGTCTTCGCTGAAGGACAGCTTGCCGGCGGGAATGTGCAGCAAGGACGTGCGATCAACCTTAAACTCGACGCGTCCGGCTTTGACCTCAAGAATGGTCTTCGCCAGGTCGAAGGTAATTGTACCAGCTTTGGGGCTGGGCATCAAGCCGCGCGGGCCAAGCTTCCTACCCAGTCTGCCAACTTTGCCCATCACATCGGGTGTAGCGATGGCCACGTCAAAGCCGAGCCAATCGCCTTCAATCTGTTTAATCAAGTCATCGAGGCCAACGAAATCGGCGCCAGCAGCCTCAGCTTCATTGGCCTTTTCGCCCTGGGCAAAGACCAGCACCTTGATTTCTTTACCGCTACCGGCGGGCAGAGAGGCCACACCGCGAACCATCTGATCGGCGTGACGTGGGTCGACGCCGAGTTTCATGTGGATCTCAACGGTTGGATCAAATTTAACGTAATTCAGCTTCTTGAGGAGTGAGATAGCTTCCTTGGGCTCATAAAGCTTGTCGGGTTCGACAAGTTTTATCGCATCCTGGTATTTTTTACCGTGTTTCGTTGTCATGTATGCCCTCCTTGAGGCTTAGCTACCGCAGTGACTTGCGGGCGGATTGCTCAGGCGACGGTGATGCCCATGCTGCGAGCGGTGCCTTCGACCATGCGCTCTGCGGCTTCAATATTATGCGCATTGAGATCTTTCATCTTCAGTTCGGCGATCTCGCGCAGTTTGTCACGTGTGATAGAGCCCACCTTAGCTTTATTGGGAGTGGGGGAGCCCTTTTCGACGCTCGCAGCCGACTTCAGCAAGTCAGGGACCGGAGGAGTCTTTGTGACGAACGTGAATGAGCGGTCCTCATAGATAGTGATTTCGGCGGGAATAACCATACCGGTCTGTTCGGCGGTACGGGCATTGTATTCCTTGCAGAACATCATAATATTGATACCGTGCGGACCAAGTGCGGTACCGACCGGGGGAGCAGGGTTAGCTTTACCTGCCGGAATCTGCAGCTTTACTACTGCCTTAATACGTTTAGCCATGCTATCTTCAGCTCCTCAGAAAAAAGAATTACAAAGGGTTTAAATCTTCTCCACCTGGAGGAAATCCAGGTCAACCGGGGTTTCACGGCCAAAGAACGAAACAAGTACCGTTACCTTGTTGCGATCCATATTAATGTCGCTGACCGTGCCGATAAACTCCTCGAACGGGCCATCGACCACCCGTACGCTCTGGCCTTTGGAGAAAGAAACTTTCGCTTTTGGTTTCTCGGTCTCTTTGGTGACCTGCTTCAGGATAGATCTGATTTCATAGTCCTGGAGAGGGACGGGACGTGTCCCGGAACCGACAAAGCTTGTAACTCCGGGAGTGTTACGTACGACATACCAGGCTTCGTCACTCATGATCATTTCGACCAGCACATAACCGGGGAAGACTTTACGCTGCACGGTACGTCGCTGGCCCTGTTTGATCTCTACCTCTTCTTCCATCGGCACAATCACGCGGAAGATCTTGTCGCGCATATTCATGGAGGCGATGCGCGCTTCAAGATGGCTTCTTACCTTGTTTTCGTAACCTGAATACGTATGGATAGCATACCAGGCACGTTCGCTTTGTTCTTCTGGCTTTTTGTTTTCACTGGTATGTTCAGTAACCACGGTATTTCCCCTTACACTTTCAGGTGACACTACTACCCTGTTGACCGGAGATACACCGGCCCATTGCCGCCCGTGGCGACATAGAGAAAACGGGTGGAGCCGGGACAAAACGTGCCCCCAGCAGGGCTGTGCCCTGCAACCCCCAGGACTATCGAACTACTCTGACGGAAACACTCTGTTCTACTTGCCAACGATCAGGAAGTAGAGGCGTTCCAGGCCAAAGTCTGCGGCGATCAGAATGACGCCAACGATCGCCGAGAGGATGACAACCGCCAGGGTCATATTCCAGGCTTCCTGTCTGGTTGGCCATGTCACCTTATGACGGAGTTCATAGTAGGACTCAAGGATAAAGCGGCCCAGCGTAGAATTGCGAAAACGGGCAATCAGCGAATTGCCTGACTTTTTGCTGTCACGGCGTACGGATCTACTCTCTGATTTCGGCTGTTCCTTTTTGGACTGCTCTTTGCGCTCTTCACGCGTAGCAGCCCTCACGCCTTTGCTTTGTTCTTTCTCGCCGCGTACCTCGGCCATTTGACTCCGGCTGGTACTTCGTTTCTTGTCGGCCATCTTATTTGCCACGTTCAACCTTTCTTGCTTTTTCTCAGCAATGATCGTTCTAGTTCGCTACACCAGTACGATAATATGCTACCACGCGGCTCGTCTCATCTACTTGGTTTCGCGATGAGGCGCATGGACGCGACAAGTGGGACAGAATTTTCTCAACTCAAGACGTTCAGGGTTATTTTTCTTATTTTTGGAGGTGGTGTAGTTGCGGCTTTTGCAGGTTGTGCAAGCCATAGTCACCACGATGCGATTTTCTTTGGCTTTTGCCATATCCTCTCTCCGTTCACGTTCCGGCCTGGCTTGCCTTGTAGCCTCAGATCAGATACGCTGTTGAAACAAGTGTGTGGGCGCTCTTCACTGCTGCGCCCACACAACACTTTTTTCTTACTGAACAACTCGGGTGCAGACGCCGGCACCCACGGTGCGACCACCTTCGCGAATGGCGAAGCGCACGCCCTCTTCCATGGCCACCGGCACGATCAGCTCCACCGTCATCTCGATGTTATCGCCCG
>JAFMRP010000206.1 GCA_017354095.1 Ktedonobacteraceae bacterium | reverse complement strand
TGTATCTCTTCCGGGAGGGTCAGAAACGCTATTGTCGGCCCAAAGAGGTCGACGATCAGGCTGGTGGTAGGATTTTTCTCAAGGCTCATCTGTTTCTTTCCTTATTTGGTCGTATGATGTGAATAGTATGAGCCTCTCCTCTTTTCTCTATGAATAGAGGTGGCAGAATCTCCATCTTTTCGCTCGTTGAGAGAGAGCCTGGAACATATAGTTCATGGCCGAATGATAAGGCAACCAGATCCAGATCTGAGGCAGAGCATACCATATGGAGATGGCCGAAAAAATGCCTTCGAGCTATCGGGCAGGTATCATCCAGCTACAAAATGAACAGATCTCTTGAAAACATGGCCGATGTGTTGAGAACCAGGCTTATACCTCAGGGGCGACAAACTGACCAGACAGCTTGTCATATGAGGCCAATAGAGCCGAAAGAGTGGTCTTGGCCCGAGAAAAGGGTGTCTCCAAACTTGAAGGTCACTGAGATGGAGACGTGTTGGCTTGTTCTATTAACGCCGGTACTCGACAATGTGACCGATCCATCAGCGATACTACTCATAGGTGCCTCCTTGAGGGGATTCTATTGGTTCTTCCCTCTCAAAGAGGCGCCTCTCTCGGCTTCTCTGCCACAGAGTGTTACTCATTGCGCATGTCGTGGGCCTCACGAGACCTGGGCTGCGTACGTTTCGAGTCAGGAGACCGCTTCAGAGAATACTATTATACGGATCGCTGGTTCAACATCCAGGAAGTCGTCAGTGCCAAGGGCAAGCGCAAAGGCTGGTACTGCGACATCGCAGAGCCAGTCGTCATTGAGAACAATCGGATGAGCCTCGTGGATCTGGAATTGGATGTCTGGGTGAGCGCTGAGGGCAAACCATACCTGTTGGATGAGGACGAGTTTGAGACGAGTTCGTTGAGTGAAGCACAGCGGCTTGCGGCGCGACAAGGTGTCCAGACGTTGCTGGAAATACTTGAGGCTCGCGAAGAGGCTTTCGCTAATCTGTTCTCCTGAAAAGAGGCCAGCCTCCCTGTTCTTCACAGCTCAACATGTTACCTGTTATCGCAATGAGGCCATCCCCTTCGTACAGATTCTCCAATGGATCCTCGCTATCTGTGACGCGGCGATATTTTTTGCATCGCCAGCACCCCAGTGTGATCTATCGCGATATCAAACCTGACAACATTCGCATTACTCCCAATGGCACACATTTTCAGCCGCAACAATATCGTCTGAGTGCCAGTGAATACCGCGCGCCACTTTCCAGAGTAGATTCCAGGTGTGGAACGAGATCACTGCGGTGAAACACGTTGAGGGCATTTCCTCACTCAGAAACTCTTCGATCTCTCTCTTTTCCGAGTAGAGGAAATGCCTTTTGGTATTGGTCTAAAGCTTCCGCTCGTTACTGGGCGGTGCGATAGCTAATCGGTTGTCCCTGGTCGTCTCCGGATCGCCGGAGCAGGCTCTGGGTGGGGGTGGTGCTAGCGATTTCGCGGCCGGCTTTGAAGATATGGAGACGTGGAGACACGAGGCGCAGGGCTTCGAAGGCATTGGGAGCATCCAGGATCAGGAAGTCCGCAGGCTTACCCTCTTCGATGCCGTAGCGGTCCTGGATGCGCAGGGTGCGCGCGGCATTGGTCGTGATCAGATCGAGCACGTCCTGGATTTCGTCGTAGCCGCTCATATGGCAGAGGAAGAGCGCCAGTTGCGCGGCGGCGAGCATATCGCCTCGCCCAAGAGGGAACCAGGGGTCCATGATGGAATCGTGCCCGAGAGAGACGTTGACTCCGCCAGCCAGCAGTTCTTTGACGCGTGTGATGCCCCTTCGCTTCGGATAGCCCACGGATTGCGCAACGAGTTTTACCTCATCATTTGCTTCGATCTCCCAGCTCTTCGTGAGACGTGAGGACCGTCTTGTCTGGGGCTCCCCATAGGCCGATCTGTTTCCATACGTCGTCAACTGCGGGAAGAATGTGTTCCAAAGAGCCTGTCGTGAGAAGAGGAACCAGTTCCTCCATCCCATATCCTCGCGCCACAACATCTTGCCAGAGGGTTCGCCCGCTCTCATATGGACGGCGTTCATACAAGGCGATGTGCATGGCAGCGGCTGTTGCAACCCCCCAGCCCTCGGAGCGAATACGTGGACCATCCTCTGCGCTCCAGGCATTGCGCAGCTTGTTGCGCGATTCATAGCACCACCACCAGGCTGCGGGGAGCACCTCGGTAAACATGGCGTCAGGGATATTCGTTGCCTTCTCCCACAGGTCAGGGAAAATAGTGTCCAGGTCCAGAAGCGCCAGGTGACAACGGTACTGGTCTGCCTCAATGCCCCAACGCTTCGTGACCCGTTGCGCTGCTCTCATCATCCGAGAAACCGGGAGCATATCGCATTCGACTATGATCCCCTGGGCAAAAATTGCTCTTCCTGAGCAGGAATACTCTCATCTGTCAGCAAAACAATTTCCACATCGGAGTACTCGCTTGCCGCGTGATGCGCGACGGAGCCATAGCAAGCCGCTGCACGCAAGTGATCTCTCAACTCTTGTTGTTTCCGTTCGACAATCTGTTGTGCAATGGCGAGCCGTTTTTGGCCGAAGACCGAAAGAGCGTGAAAACGGTCTGAGAGCATTCGTCTGGTTCTCCTCATCTGGATTTCATTGGAGCCATCAACAGGAACTGTTTGGCTTCGTAGGCTGTTTGGATCTCATCTCCTGCAAGGATATCCAATGCGCGTCACAAACACAAGATGCGAAACCGGGGATCGACCAGAAAAAGGCAGCAGGGATGCCATCTTACGCGCGGGCCAGATCGAGAGAAGCAGCAAAGTCCTCTGGAACGCCAAAGAGCCGGATCGTGACCCGTCCAGCCATTTCGAGACGAGCGTTGCGCGCCAGTCGCTGTGTCCAGGTGAGCCGAACATGAGCACGCTCTGCACGAGACAGTGGCTTAGGGGTGTCAGCGCGAGGAGCCGACTTCGCTTCAATCTGGATCTCCACCTGTTGGTGCCGCACCAGCTGTAAACAAGCACGCCGGTGTTCTCTGCGACTCCCATCTCGCCAGAGGAGGGAAGCTGGGCTAACGGTGAGCGGATGCAAGAGCACGCTGACTTGGCGTGGCTTCGAGGTGTTGTTGCCCTGCCACTGGCACTGTTCCCGTTTCGGACAGGGACGGCAACTGCGGATGCTCGCTCCATACACGAGATCGCTGGGCTCCCATCCGCTTCTCGGCGGTGCTCATGCGGGGTCAGTTTCTGGTTTGCCGGGCAGCGAAGCGTTCCGTCAGGCTGGAGCGCAAAGTCTTGGCCCGCGAAGCGACCAGCCTTCCATGCGGAACCCACTGCCGGAGAGGCATAGCCAGAGGCAGGAGCGGTGTGGGGTGGAGAGGGTGGGAGAGCCGGAGCAAATTCGGTCGTGCGCACTGGCTGTGGCTTGAGCTGATGGCCCAATTCCAGGCGGAGGTTCCACACCCATTGGGAGACCAGTTGCCAGCACTCCTGCCCCCAGGCCGCGTGACTGCACCACCTGTCTGGGTCCTGCTCGATGTCTTCGTCTGAAAGCACAGGCTCAAAAGCGCCACGATGCAAATACAGCTCAACCACATCGCAGGCCGTGAAGGCGGGTTGCGGCAGATTCGTGAAGAACAGTTCGTAAACGATGCCCGCACGTGTCACCCCAATGGGGCTCTTCTTCCCTGCGGGATGTGTGGCCACGACCACGCGGTAGGACACGCCCTCGGGTCCTACCGGGATCTCCGGGCAATCGTAGAGGCTGCGAACCATCTGGCTTTGCTGTCCGCTGTTGCAGCTGATCGGGGGGCAAGTGCAGACGCGCCTGAACGAGCGGATGGTCGAGCAGGCTGTAGTCTTTGCCACGGATTACAAACGCGAAGCCAGCCAGATCAGTCAGCACGGCCCCGTTCCCGTATTGGCCGTCGAGGCGCAGCAGCGTATATTCTTGCGGAAACTGATACGCCGTGAGATACCGGCGGATGGCGGCGAGGCTCTGGCGCAGTTCCGTTCGATACAGCCCATTGCCCCGGTTTCCGAAACTGCCGAGCCATTGGTAGCTATGGGCCTGAGCAACCGTTGTCCGCGTCCTGACCACCTCCCCGCGCTTGCGGCCCCGATAGCCAGGAGCACAGACCTCGTCCAATCGGCGAAAGGCCGGGGGCAGGTCTTCGGTCTGGGGAAGCGCACGTTGGCGAGCAGCTTCTCGCGTCCCGTCGATATCAAAGACCATCCAGGTGTTTCCCGCTCTATCTACCAGCCCTCCGATTTGCTTGTCATGGGTAAGTGGACGAGCGAGCAGATCATCGAGAAAGAGCGTGCGCAAGGCTTCGACCGGTTCCTCCGTCAGCGCCGCTAAAAAACGCGAGAGCGTTGAGCGGGCGGGGAGTCGGTCACGCTCAAACAAGGCCATGAACGGGGCAGTGAACGGCTGGAGGCTCTCGTAGAATTCCTCCAGGGTACGCTCACCACTGATCGCGTAGCCGAAGAGCACTGCCAGAAAATCGATCACGTCGTAGTGACCAAAACGTCGCCGGGCAAAACGGACACGCTCACGGAGCTTGGTGAGCACTCCTTGCTTCTTGAGATGTGTGACAACCAGCACGATCTCCCCGAACCAGGGAGGCGGGCAGGACCAACTCGGACGATGTGTGGATTTGAACGGAAGAAGCGACGATACTTGTCATGGAGGTCTCCTTGTTGGAAAAACAGTGATTCTTTTCCTTCAAAGAGACCATTTTGGGACAGGCGTTCGCTACCTGCTAGCTCGTTGCGCAATCCGTGGGTACAAGCACCACCGTCTGTCGCTCGCCCAAGGCGAAGCACGTAAGGGAGCATTTGACCCTGCTTGGGCATCCCATCACCCGTCCATTCCTGTCGTGGAAGCAACAAATGAACCTGGTCTATGAGCGATGTGCAGGATTGGATGTGCATAAGAAGAATGTTGTGGTATGCGCCAACATTGCGAATGCCAAGGGACACCGTCACAAGGAACGGCGAACATTTACTACCATGACGCCTGACCTGCTGCGACTGCGCCAGTGGCTCAAAGACCTGGGGGTTACCCATGTCGCTATGGAAAGTACGGCGAGTTACTGGAAACCCATCTTTAATGTGCTGGAAGGCCATCTAGAGGTGCTGGTGGTCAATGCTCAGCATTTGAAGGCGGTCCCTGGTCGCAAAACGGACATCAAAGACGCAGAGTGGATTGCTGATTTGCTGCAACATGGTCTGCTTCGTCCCAGCTTTGTGCCGCCCGCATGGCAACGAGAGGTGCGCGAACTGACCCGGTATCGCATCAGCTTAAGTGAGGAACGCTCACGCCTGATCAATCGGTTGCAGAAAACATTGGAAGATGCCAACATTAAGCTGGCTTCGGTTGTCAGTGATGTGATGGGCAGATCAGCGCGTGACATGCTCAGTTCCTTGTTGGCTGGAGAAGTCGATCCTGCCATCGTAGCTGAATTGGCACGGGGGTGCATGCGTTCCAAACGCGATCTGCTCGCGCAAGCTCTCCAGGGTCAGCTCAAGTCGTATCACCGCTTTCTGATTGCTGAACAACTCGCCGATATTGATACGCTTGATGACGCCATCGAGCGCATGAGTGGAGAGATCGCCGAGCGGCTGCGAGCATATAAGTACCAGATCCAGCGACTCTCGACGATCCCGGGTATCAAGCGGCGCCTGGCAGAAGTAATTCTGGCTGAGATCGGTCCTGACATGAGTCGCTTTCCCAGCGCTCGACATGTAGCGTCCTGGGCCGGGATGTGCCCTGGGAACCATGAGAGCGGAGGCAAACGACTCTCAGGCAAGACACGCAAAGGCAGTCCTTGGCTCCGTTCCGCCCTGGTAGAGGCAGCCCATGCCGCTATTCACGCAAAGGGCTCCTACCTTTCGGCTCAATACCAGCGACTCGTCGTTCGGCGGGGTGGGAAAAAAGCGACCATCGCGGTCGGTCATACCCTGCTGGTGATCATCTACCATCTCTTGTCGGAAGACAAAGACTACGAGGAACTCGGAGGCAATTACTTTGACGAATGGGACCGGCAAGCGGTCCAGAAGCGGCTGGTGCATCGTTGAGAGAAACTGGGCTATCAAGTGAAGTTGGAGCCTTCCTCTCCTGCCGCTTAGCTTCAACATCAGGCAGCATCTATGACCAGCGAGCTGACGGCGTTCCCTGCCTGTCAGATAGGGTATTTTTGCACTCACTCCCATCACTCTCTGCGACCTCTTTTTCAAGGGAGTATCGTAAATGTCCCTTTTTTGTGCCTCAGGATCAAGCACAGCTCATTCAAGCGTGCAAAACCATCAAGCGCTTTATGGAAGTTGTGGAGTTGACGGATGAGGAACTAAAGGCTATCCAGGACAATTACGGCAAACTGGAGGAAGCCGTCCAGCGGACTGAGCCACAGCCTGCTCCGACGATGCTCCAGAGACGAGCTAAAGGGGAGAGTTGCCGAGGAATCCCCTTGACTGTCTTCAACAAGACCCAGTTGACTGATGCCTCTCAGCGTGCAGGGTCTCTGTGATATCATGAGGGATAGAGACTTCTATTCGGAAGAATTTTATGCACGTCCAGTCCTGCACATCTGGGATAGGTCACCTGCATCCTTTGCCTCCTCCTCTGTGAGTCCAATGGTCCTCTTGTCGTGTGATCAGCGTGTGGTGCGTTGCATCTCACAAGGTTCCTACGCGTGCTCACCTCGTCATGGAAGTGGCGACAATCATCTCTTCTGGAACGCGCCTGAGTCAACTTGGTGATCGGGCTCGTGCGCACCTACCCAGCATACAACCTTGGCACACTCATCACGTGGCTAGTATAGCCCATTTTCATCCCCTTCTCTGACACCCCGTGTCATGCCACTTGGTGTCGCTAGACATGACGGTCTCTTCTCACTCTTGTATTCAGGTCGTATATGCCGATGGCAGTTGATAGGAAACCAGCTTCTCATCGGTCAGTAGCCAGAGGGTTGTGCCATCATGATCGAATGCCAGCGTATCAATCGGGGAACTTCGACCCGAAGGTAGCCGCTGGACCATTTCCCCATCGCTTATGCGATAGACCAGCAGCTCGCTTCCACTAGAGACGAACTCGGGGAACCGCCATTTTTTTAACTCACCTCCATCCCAGTAGCTGCTCACATTGCTACAGATCAATGCTTTCCCATCAGGCGTAAAGACGAAGGGAGAGAGGCTGCCTCCCTCCTTGTAGGTACACCATAACCGTCTGCCGGAAATGACCTCATAAGCTGTGAGCATGCAGGTGGTTCGATCCACGGGGAGGCAGAAGACGACCTTGTGGCTATCGGGGCTGAAAACGGCTAGGCCGACCCCATCGCACCCGTTATAATACTGCGGTACATCCAGATTCCAATGGAGCATACTGAGAGCCATCTTGCCATATACTTGATCTGGGGCAGAACGCTGAGCACCGTGAGGGAAAATGAATTGTTCCAGCGGAGGCGGGATAAAGTGCTCGGCTGGATCGAGCCGCCATACTTTCAGAACGGGGCGGCTATCTCCTACACCTGTGATGCCTGCCACAAAGGTAGAGGTTGGATCAAACGTGAAGCCACTGAGCCGCTCACCATCGGGGTAGTGTTCGCTTATGACCTCCCCGCTGATTCGATCA
>JAFMRP010001036.1 GCA_017354095.1 Ktedonobacteraceae bacterium | reverse complement strand
AGAACGGTGCATTCCCTATTGTACCATGTGTGCATTACAACAAGGCTG
The DNA here is from genome assembly GCA_017354095.1 of Ktedonobacteraceae bacterium. Classification (GTDB taxonomy): domain Bacteria; phylum Chloroflexota; class Ktedonobacteria; order Ktedonobacterales; family Ktedonobacteraceae; genus Bu33. Next base: position 2,715 of record JAFMRP010001036.1, on the reverse strand, counting down.
AGAGGCAAGCACCCATGGATGAGCGTATTCTTACCAGATATCTTGATATACCCCGTATCGATACCCTTGAGGTCTATCGTCAGCACAGCGGCTATGAGGCCCTGACCAGAACGCTGCGAGAGCTCTCGCCGCAGGAGGTGATTGAAACAATCAAACAGGCGGGTCTGGGAGGACGTGGTGGCGCGGGCTTTCCCACAGGGGTAAAATGGAGCCTGCTGGCCAGAACGAGTCCGCGTTACCTGTGCTGTAACGCCGACGAAGGAGAGCCAGGCACATTTAAAGATCGCATGTTGCTGGAGCGATTGCCGCATCAGTTACTTGAAGGTATGACCATTACTGGTTATGCCTGTCAGGTGGAGACAGCCTTCATCTATCTACGGGGCGAGTTTTCGTTTGCTTTTCGCCAACTGCAGCGAGCCGTTGAGGAGGCGTATGCGGCTGGCCTGCTGGGTACCAATATTCTCGGAAGCGGCTATAGCCTGGAGATCATCATCCATCGGGGCGCGGGAGCCTATGTCTGTGGCGAAGAAACTGCCCTGCTGGAATCGCTCGAAGGAAGACGTGGGTATCCGCGCCTGCGTCCGCCTTTTCCCCCGGCGCAAGGGCTGTATGGGAGCCCCACCGTGATCAATAACTGCGAGACGCTCTCGACGATCCCGGCTATCATCAGGCATGGTGCGCAGTGGTATGCATCATTTGGGACCGCAAAGAGCAAGGGCACGCGCCTCTTTTGTTTGAGCGGCCATGTAAAAAAACCTGGAATTTATGAATTGCCCATAGGAGCGCCCCTGCGCACGCTGATCTACGATGAAGCGTATGGCGGCGGTATTCTCGACGACAGGACGCTCAAAGCCGTCATGCCGGGTGGGTCCTCCACCGCTATGCTCGGACCCCAACACCTTTCCGCGACGCTGGACGCGGAGTCTCTGGGAGCGGTCGGAAGCGTGCCTGGCTCAGGGGGTGTCATCGTGCTGCACGACGGAGTCTGTATTGTCGCGGCTGTTGCGCGCATATCTGAGTTCTACCGGGAAGAATCGTGCGGCAAATGCACCCCTTGCCGGGAGGGAACCTACTGGCTTGCCAGCATTCTGGAACGGATTGAGCACGGCCAGGGAAAGGAACGCGATATCGACCTGCTGCTGGATATCTGCTCCAATATCAGCGGCAAATCCTTCTGTGCCCTGGGCGACTTTGCCATTGGTGCGATTGTCAGCAGCATCAAACTCTTCAGGGAAGAATACGAGTATCACATTCGCGAGAAAAGCTGCATGGTCTGATCGCTTCTCTGAATTCCCTTTTGCGCAATCCGTGGGTCTACCTGGCTACTGTGTAAGCCCTTCTGCGGATGACGGCGCCGTCTGTGCCAGGTCTTTGTTTTTGAGCATTGCCAGGGCAGCGGGAGCAGCACCGATCAAAAAAAAGACCAGGATCGCGTATCGTAGTATGTATCTGACAGTGAGGATGCGGAACGGAAAGTAGATCATGGTGAGTGGGCTGGTCAACGCAAAGGCCCAGGCAGCCCAGACAGGGATGATGTGCAGGCGCCCAAGCATAATAGCGATCAGTACTGTGCTAACCAGGTGACCAACAACATAGATGAGCAGATAGGTGGCCATGGTAGGGTCGCCGTTGAAATGATTCCAGATTTCCGCTAATTGTGGAGTGCTGCCAGTAACGGCGATGTCAGAGGCCAGGGCGTCTATACCAATCAAGCCAGACCAGGGAATCCAGCCAATGAGGGAGAGGGCAGCTGAGATGGTCGCCAGCCAGGGTGAGCGCCGCATACCCAGCAATGACATGCCCAGATAGCCCAGCGGCAGGAAGAAAGAAGCTGCGATACCTCCGATGAAGTGCAGAGTATTACCAATTGTCCCGGCCATGATACTGGTCTGAATAGGAGCTGCCATCGTGTTGTTCACGATGACAGGGGCGGGGTTTTCTGGCCAGGCCAGAATATAAAGGGCCAGAGAGAGCGGAGCCAGTATGATGCAGGCCGCAAGGCTCCACCGCTGGAATGTAAAAGCGCTGGACGCTGCTGCCTGCTCTGAATGAGATGGATACTGTTTCATATTAATTTTTTCCTTAAATGATAATCACAGTCATTGACGTTCATTATAAAATTTTTTGGAGAGTTTTTTCTCTTGCTTCACCCAACATGTCGGGCCATCCCAATGAACTTAAAAAAATGCTTGCGGTATACAGGCAACCAATGAAAACCTGTAGGGTGATCGTGCCACCTACTGACTCGACGGAAAACCCGTGCAGTAACTCGCTTTAGCGAGAGCCCGTAGGCAACTCACCAGACCCTACTAATCTACCCTTGTCACCTCCCTTACCTCCCCAGGTCATATTCCCCATTATTTTCTGAAATTTCATACGGATGGTCGTTCTCCCAGGCTTGACATTCAGACCAGCACAGGTTATTATTTACCTAGCCTATTTTTCGGAGGTACTTAATCATCATGCCCGCAACTACTAAGAAGGTGTTGCTAACGAAGTAAGCTGTGTCTACAACTAATCATGGTTGTTAGACTTCTTTTTCTCTCTTCCCAACCAGCCTGCTTCGCCTCATAGGGCTCCTTTTGCTCGCCTGCTCATCGCGCGCGGCATCGTACTGCCTTCCTTTCAGCTTCACCTCTCTCCACCACACCCTTAGCCTTACTTCATCGTGGGCTAATCTCTATCCCATCGAGCAGTATACCTGCTGCACACCGT
>JAFMRP010001035.1 GCA_017354095.1 Ktedonobacteraceae bacterium | reverse complement strand
TTGGACTTCGCCACCAGGATCATTATGGGGCATGACTCACTAGATACAACCAGACTCTACATTCAAGGGACAAGACAGGATTTACAGCGAGCAGTTGAAACCATCGCATGGATATAAATAAGGAAAACGTAGGATGAATGGCCGTACCGGACAGCACATTGGAAATTATCAATTGTCTCGACTCCTGGGGCACGGTGGGTTTGCTGAGGTCTATCTCGCAGAACACCGACATCTGAAAACCCCAGCCGCGATCAAGCTGCTCTCTGGCAAGCTCAGCGGAGGGTATGTTCAGGCTTTTATGGCCGAAGCGCAGATCATTGCCCAGCTGCGACATCCCCATATTGTGCGCGTGCTGGACTTTGGCTTTGAACACACGATGCCCTTTCTGGTCATGGAATATCTTCCTGGAGGGACACTGCGAGATCACCATCCACAAGGATCGAGGGCTCCCTTGAACCTGGTCGCCTCCTACGTGCAGCAGATTGCATCAGCTCTCGCCTATGCTCATGCTCGCAAGCTGATCCATCGTGATGTCAAACCAGAGAATCTGCTTCTCGCTGAGAACGACATCCTCCAACTGAGCGATTTTGGCATCGTTGCAGTTGCGCACAGCACGGCATCAATGAACACCATTGATAGCAGCGGCACGGTCCATTACATGGCTCCAGAACAAATTCAAGGGAGACCGTCTCCCGCTTCTGATCAATATGCCCTGGCGGTCTGTGTCTATGAATGGCTCAGTGGAGAGCGCCCCTTTACGGGAAGCAGTCCTATGGAAATCGCGATGAAACAGCTCTCGCAGGAGCCACCACCTCTCCGGCAAAAAGTCCCTGCTCTTGCGGAGAGGGTGGAACAGGTGGTACTCCGAGCACTGGCCAAAGAGCCAAAGGATCGCTTCGCAACGATTCAGGATTTTGCTGATGCATTCACGCACGCGTACCATGGAGCGGACGAAACCACCTTCAGAAAGCCACCTGTCGTCAGAGATCCGCCTTATGATCCAGCAACCGATTACAACAAGCTCCTGCAAGCACGCGGACCCAGAAAGGCCGCCTCAATCGTCAAATCCCAGCAACTCGAAGCGATGCGAACGAGTATGCTTACGCAATATCCCTGGGAAACAGTGGCCCGCAACGTACGTTTGAGCGTTATTCCCTCGGACTGGTCTGTCTATTTCTATAATCACTGGAACGATATACTCACCACGGTTGGAGGAATGCTCGGCAGTCTCGTCTTTATCGTGCCACTCATACTAGTCCTACAGAGAAATGGACCAGATGCGGGGATGATTACCTGGCTCGTTATTTTGGGTGTGCTGGATCTACTTCTTTTGTTTAGCCTTTCGAGTGACTTCTCAAAATTACAAAGCAAAGATTTTGTGGTCCTGCTGCCCAGAGGATTTATCATTGGAAAGAACGGTGATGCAAGCTGTATCATTGATTATACGAAGGTTGATGATTTACATGAAAAAAAAGGGGATGTAATTGTTACATTGCCAGGGGTGCCAGACTTAACAGAATCCTTCGGTTTCGAACATTTTGAGAAGAGGGCGGACCTTGTAAGGCATATCGAACGTGACTATCTCCGATTTAAGGGAGAAATATGAGCGTTGTTTTGCGTTCTGTTGTTCCTCAGAGTGGAGATCAGAAAAAGGCGAAGGCCAGGCCGAAACAGAAAAAATCGGCTCGTCAAATGAAGCTCTTCTCGTAGACAATAGCATAGATGGGACGTAAAACCTGCTCCTACAGATTGAGCGGCTCATATGGCTGTCCTGGGAAGCCATCCTTGCCATATCCCCGCTTGCAGTCCGTGTCCCTTGCGCGAGCAGTGCCAATGGAACGGCAGCGCCACAGCCAAACCGCGCCAGGTGAGCATCCTGCGCGCATCCCTTGTTGGTCGGCTCTGCTCCGCTCCTGTGGCGAGACTGGCACCGACGGCATCAGCGGCACGCGTGTCTCCATCTGCATCGCCAGCGCGTGGAAATCCAGATGGGGCCTGCTCTTCCCAAAACCTCTGCTTCTTTCCCGCCGACGATCTCTCGAGCCGAGCGAGCGCATGTTCGCTTGTCATGGGAGGAGCGACAGGCGCGTCATGCCCGCACAGATCAAGCTGAGCAGATCTCCCTCACCCTCTTCGGGATTCCAGACCACCTGGCGACCTTTTTCGGACTGGCCAGAGCCTAAAACACCCTCGGCCTGCAAGGATCGATCTCCTCCCTCGCTCAGTTCACCGGAACAAATGCTCCGGCTTCCCCATCAAGGCCGTCTTGCTTTAACTTGCGCCAGGCTCGTTCCTCCAACTGGTGCACGCGTTCAGGCGTGACCTGGAGCAGATGGCTGACCTCTTCGAGCGTATGATCCTGCTCATCCAGCAGACCACACCGTAGCGTGATCACCTGTCTTTCTCGTACACTAAGGCGTTCGACGGCTCGGCGCAGTTCCTGCCGGGTCCATTCATGCTCGGTATCCATGCTGTTCTTCTCTCTGTTCCTGAAAAAGGCAAACCTCCTACGGGTCTCCTTCCGTCTTCGGGTCTGGGGAGGTTCGCTCCGACTCGTTGTGCTCTTTATTCTACGCACATTCCTCAACTGCACGTTCATCACTCAGGCGTTTCCCCAACCGATCACCTCGCTGTTCTGGAGTGATCTCATTGCGCCTGTCGTGGGCAATGAAACCTGGTTCAGATCCACAAAGAGCTGGTCCTGGGCTATCAATGCATACATATCGTGCGGACGCAGGCCCTCTCCCGAACCTAGCAGGGTAGCC
>JAFMRP010001034.1 GCA_017354095.1 Ktedonobacteraceae bacterium | reverse complement strand
TTGCTGCCCTGTGCAGCCCGCTGGAGCAGGTGCTTGTCCAATAGGGAGGCGACTCCATCCAGTACTGGTGTGCTCTCACCCCTAAGTGCAGCAGATATGGCCTCCACCGCTTCCAGTGTCGCGCCCCCTCTGAAGACGGAGAGAAGGCGAAAGAGCTGCTGTTCCTCCTGTGAGAGCAGGTCATAGCTCCACGAGATCGCCTTGCGCATGGTCTGCTGGCGCTCAGGCAGATCGCGTGGACCACCCGTTAAGACGGCCAGGCGGTGAGAGAGCCGCTCCAGCAGGGTTGACAGGGGCAGTAATTTGAGACGGGCGGCGGCCAATTCAAGCGCCAGGGGCAAACCATCCAGGCGCCTGCAAATCTCTATGATCAGCGGGGCAGTGCTGGAGTCAAGTTGAAGCGTGGGCTGGACCTCGCGTGCCCGCTCCAGGAAGAGCGCTATGGCTCCATAGTGAGCCAGAGTCTCCTCGCCAATCAGGCGTGTAGGATCAGGCAGGGCCAGAGGCTGGACGACGAACTCGCGTTCGCCTCGCACCCGCAGCGTCTCCCGGCTCGTCACCAGGATTTTGAGCTGCGGACAGGCAGTCAGCAGATCGAGCAGGAGTGGCGCGGCTACGACCACGGCCTCGAAGTTGTCCAGTATGAGCAGCCGGTGCTGCTCACGAAGCACTGCTTGCAGGTGCTCGAGTGGGGGGTGTGTGCTGCTACACAGGCCAAGGGCCTGCACGATGGTGGGCAGCACCAGATCGGCATCAGCAATGGGGGCGAGCGAGATGAAGCAGACGCCATCCGTGAAGTTCCCCTGGACCTCGCTCGCAATGGTCAGTGCCAGACGCGTCTTTCCCACGCCTGCGGTCCCGGTCAAGGTGAGCAAACGGATCTCTGGAAGCAGCAGCAGCGTGCAAGCAGCGGCGACCTCCCGCCCCCGACCAATGAGCGAGGTGAGTGGAAAGGGTAGGGTGGAAGTAGCTTGCCTGGCAAACTCCAGGGCTCTTGCCCCCTGGGCCAGCTGCCTCGCTGCACCTGTTGCAGAGGGGCGGGGTTGCTCGTGGGGAGCAGGATGTTCTACAAGGGCATGCGGGTCCGGTGCCGGCTCTTCCCCGCTGAGCGTATCCAGCGCGGAAAGTCGAGCGGCGGCAGTTTTGAGCCGTTCGAGCGTCAACTCCTCCGTTGTACCCAGATAGACACGGTAAAGCTTCCCATTACGCCTGCGGTAGGCGCGCCAGTACCAGTTCCCCCGCTGGTTGCCCGCCTGTTCTCGGCGCAGGGTAAAGGTGCCGAACGGACAGCGCATGCGGAAGCACGAGGCCGTCTGCAGCCAGGCATACCAGGCAGGGGTTCCCACCCGCAGCTCGTAGTGCTCTCCATCTCTCTGGTAGCTCAGCATCTCGCCTTCGACGAGAGCCGTCGTCTGGTTTTTGTTGCTCATACTCATCTCCAAACAGTTCCGAACACACCAGTTCCAGAACAGTATAGCACATGTTCGGAACTGCTCGTCGGGAGCACTCGCGCCATCTGAGACCAAATCTGGAAGGACGCTATGCCTATTCCTTTATCTCCGGTTGGCAAGCCTCTTCGCCTCGGTCATCTTCCACTTCCTGCCACGATTTGAGCAAACGAGGTTCGACGGTGCCCCAAGCCATCTGATGAGTGCTTCCCTGGTCGGCGCTGCTCCCGAAAACCGTTCGCGGGCAGCGTGTGTCCACCTCACTCAGGTGAATCTCCATCAGAGGGAATCGTCTCACGGAGCACGCATTACCTAGGCAGAGTACTCGCCGTGAGGCGTTCCCTGCCACCCGTAAGCTAGGCACTACACAATACGTTGCTTTGCCGATGTATCAGCCTACCCACGACGGTACACTCTTCTACATGAATTTCTCCCTGCTTAGTGGGAAAAATGGGGCTCGCCCTCACTTTGCGTGAAAGCTCGAGCGCACTTAAAGAACCAATTTACACGAACAGGCGGCACAGAACCAGGAGCCGGGTGATGGAGGAACTCCACGCCTTGCACCAGACCGCTCTTACGTGAGACTGGATCTTTACCCAGGGATTTTGAAAGAAACAAAGGAGATTTTTACATGTGTAAGACAGCATTAGGAAAAACAGGTATCGAAGTAAGGTGTGCTCTGCCTGGGTTGCATGTATTTTTGGCTCACGTACCAACGAATATGCATCCCGTCAACTACTCAACTGTTATTTTGAGGCTGGAAGAAGATTCTTGGATACGTCCAACAATTATGCTTTCTGGATGAAGGAATGACAGGAGGAGAGAGTGAGACGCTGCTAGGACATTGGATGGCAATAGGTACCACTCGCTCCCGCAACGTTCAAGTGCCAGTGCCAGCGCGGTTTCATGGGCCAGAGATGGAGCCTTCCCTCGCTGTGAGCAAACAGATACCTGATAAAAAAAGAGATCTTGCGCTCAACACTGAAATCGCTGGCTTTTTCCTTTTAGCGCGTTTTCAACAAAAAAGTAAGGCAACATGCTATGAAGAAACCCTTGGTAAAGAAATCCCTTGTGCTCTCGTTTGCGATTGGCCTTGTGCTGCTCGCTGGCGTATTTGCACTTCCACCTGTTACAAGTGCTCTCCAGGGGAAAGCCGCCACTCCGACCCCCACGAGCCTGGCTCAGGGGAACCAGTCGCTTTCAGCCTCCCTCCGCTACGCACAACCAGGCCCGCTTCTCAAGAAACTCCAGCCAATGGTCGGAACCTGGCAAACTCAGATCACCCTGAGGCAAACACCTCAGGCAACGCCTGTGGTG
>JAFMRP010001033.1 GCA_017354095.1 Ktedonobacteraceae bacterium | reverse complement strand
GAGTTCTTCTCCTTCTGCGAGCCGCCGCAGGCGGCGAGATGTGCAGGCACCAGCCATCGAAAAAGGTAGACCTTTAGTAGCCATACGCAACGGGATATCTTATAATATCCATGTTGGTTTGCGATTGGTAACCTATGCAATATATGCACATACGGTAGCGCAAAAACTAAAGGCTTTTTGAGGAAAAAGGTTTGATGAATGGACCAATCCAGGAACTCTCGCCACGCATCAGTGACTGCCTGAAAGTCATCTATACCATGCAAGAGCGAGGGCAAAAGGTATCAACATCAGCGGTCAGCGAACGGCTGGGAGTGAGCGACGCGACAGTTACGATGCTCTTCAAAGACTTCGCGGCAGCCGGTTGGGTCGAACACGTTCCATATCGTGGTGTACGTTTAACGGAACTGGGCGCGCGTAAGGCGGTCGAGGTGATTCGTCACCATCGTTTACTGGAACTCTACCTGGCACGTGAGCTTGGTTATAGCTGGGATAAGGTCCACGAAGAAGCAGATAAACTGGAACACGTCATTTCAGAAGAGTTTGAAGATAAACTGGATGAATTGCTCGGTTACCCCACCGCCGACCCCCACGGCGACCCCATCCCCAGCAAGGAAGGCGTCTTCCCCGCGCGCGCAGGCTGCTCGCTGCTGACACTGCAAGCCGGACAGTCAGCGCATATCCTGCGTGTGAACGACCAGGACGCCGAGAAACTGCGCTACCTTGGACAACTGGGCCTGTACCCGGACGTGCGTGTGGAGATGATCGAGCAGGCTCCCTTCGGCGGCCCGCTGCATATCCTGGTGGGAGATGCGCCCAATCAGGTTGAACGGGTGCTGGGAGCCGAACTGGCGGGACATATCCTCGTCAAACTCTAATGTCCCGCTTCGCAAACCGCGCGCACCAGTAACAGCGGGCGGTGGACACGCCCGGTCATGCGCGGCGCGACACTCTTTTTCAACTGGGCGGAGAGTCCGGCATGCCCATGGCTGGCCATCACCACCAGGTCTATATTCAGCCGCTCGGCCTCCGCCAGCAAAGCAGAAACCGCGTCGCCTCGCAGCACCTCGGCTGTGGCCGTCACACCGCTCTGCTGGCTCTGCCTGGCAATCTGCTCCAGGTACTCCTGTGCCCCCTGTTGCGCCAGGTTCAGCACCGCTTTCATCGTCGCCGGTAGCAACAGACCAGAAGCCGCCTGCTCATCGCTCAGCGTAGCAACCGTAGGCACGACAAAAATCAGGTGCAGGCAGGCCCCGAAGATGCGCGCCAGGTCCAGTGCGACGGGTAGCGCGGGCTCATGCTCGGCTGTTCCATCGAGCGGCACAAGCACACGGCGCGGCTCAAAAGCAGGCGCGCTGCCGTCCTCCCGGGGAAAGACCAGCAAAATCGAAGGCGTACCCCTCTGTAGCGCCTGCTGCGCGATACTACCAAAGAGCCAATCCCGCAGGCCACCATGCCCATGCGTACACATAATCACCATGCTGATACCTGGCTCCCTGGCATGCTCGACAATCCCCTTCGCCACATCGTCTTCCCCGTCTTCATGCACATGCGTCTCGACTGCCAGCCCGGTGGAACGCAGCCGCGTGGCGACCTCCTCCAGGTAGCCGCGTGCCTCCGCACCGGTCGCCAGGTGATGCTCTCCATGAACACTCGTCGGTGGATGCTGCTCCACAATATGTAAGAGCGTGACACGAGCGCTACAGGCCCCTGCCAGCCGCTCAACTGTGGGCAGAACCGACTCCGCCAGGCGTGATCCATCGAGCGGCACGAGAAAATGATAAGGCTGCATCATGATAGACCTCCAGTAAACACCTGGTAAAGCAAGAACACATTCAAGCTAATGATCAAGAGAGCCGCCAGGCTGGCGATGATCGTCGTTAGACGCCGATTGGCCAGCACACCCATGATCTCCCGGTTGCGCGTGAAAATGATCAACGGCACCAGGGCAAAAGGAATGCCGAAACTGAGCACTACCTGGCTCACCACTAGCGTACGCGTCGGCTCCAGACCTATCGCGATCACCACCATGGAAGGCAGCATGGTAATCGCGCGGCGCAGCCACAGTGGGATCTGCCGGTGTAAGAAACCCTGCATGACGACCTGCCCTGACATCGTACCTACTGTCGAGGAGGAGAGACCCGAAGCGAGCAGCGAGATGGCGAAAACCCAGCTCGACGCCGGACCCAGCAGTGGCGCGAGCGTTTTGTGCGCCTCTTCAATCGAACCTACACTGGTCAATCCCGAGTTGAAGAAAGTCGACGCCGCCATGATGAGCATTGCGGCATTCACGAAGCCGGCCAGACCCATCGCGATCACGATATCAATAATTTCAAAGCGCAGCAGTTTCTTCAACATCTCTGGCTTGCGCGTCACGATGCGGCCCTGCGTCAGCGCCGAGTGCAGGTAAATCACGTGCGGCATCACTGTCGCTCCCAGAATCCCGGTAGCCAGCAGCAAACTCTCGGTACTACTAAACTGCGGCACGACTGCGTGATAAGCGATCTCACCAATCGCCGGTCGCGCGAAAAACATCTCAAGCACGTAGCAAACAGCGATCACACCAACCAGCGACGTGATGACCGCCTCCATCGGACGAAAGCCATAGCGCTGCAGCCCCAGAATGATAAAGGTCACAATGGCCGTCAGAATACCGCCCCAGAGCAGGGGGATATGAAAAAGCAATTGGAAGCCGAGCGCCGCGCCCAGAAATTCAGCCAGGTCGGTCGCCATCGCCACAACCTCTGTGATCACCCACATCACCCAGACC
>JAFMRP010000205.1 GCA_017354095.1 Ktedonobacteraceae bacterium | reverse complement strand
CCCCCCCCCCCCCCCCCCCCCCCCCCCGGGGGGCGGGGTGCCCCCGCTTTCTTCCTTTTTCTCACGCGCCGCCGCAGGCAGTGCGTCTGTCAAACGAAGTTTGACAGATACTATCAGGAGTCACTGGCGTATGACGAGCATTGAAGGCAGAGATATCTCCAAATCCTTTGGCGGGGTGCGCGCACTCCGCCAGTCCTCCTTCTCGGCTGAACCGGGCGAAGTGCATGCGCTTGTCGGCGAAAATGGCGCTGGCAAAAGCACGATGATCAAAATCCTTAGTGGCCTGTTCCCTCCCGATTCGGGCACAATCCATGTCCTGGGCCATGAGGTGAATCTGGCCAGTCCTCAGTACGCCATGCGTCTGGGCATCGGTACGATTTTTCAGGAACTGACGCTCTTACCCTTCATGACGGTGGCCGAGAATCTACTGATGGGACGAGAACCCCGCACCGCTGGCCTGATCGATCGCGGTGCTACTGTCTCAGCAGCCTGGAAGCTTTTGCACGATACAGGTATTACCGGCATCGAGCCTCTGGAACTGGTGGCTCATCTTTCGCTCGGGCAGCGGCAGATCGTCGAGATTGTCAAGGTCATCTCGCGCTCCCCTCAAATCCTGTTCATGGATGAACCAACGTCCGCGCTGGCCGAGCAAGAGGTAGCGTGGCTTTTCGGCCAGATCCGCAGGTTGCGTGAACAGGGCGTTTGTATCGTCTTTACCTCCCATCGCTGGAATGAGATCAAGGGCATTGCTGACCGCATCACCATCTTTCGCAATGGCGAGAACGTGGGGACATATACCGCCGCTGCCCTTGGCGAACTGGACGCGGTTGAGTATATGACCGGACGCAAACTGGATATGCTCTACCCTGTCCCGGTACCTCTGGCCGACCAATCACCAATGCTCCAGGTACACCAGCTTTCTAGCGCTGGTGTGAACGATATATCTTTCACCGCCTATCGCGGCGAAGTGCTGGGCATCGGGGGACTGGCGGGCCAGGGACAACAGGAACTCTTTCAGACGCTCTTTGGTGTGCAGCGCGTCAGCAGCGGGACTATTGAAGTTCAGGGCAAGCAGGTGCGCATCACGAATCCGCGCGAGGCGATTCGCCAGGGGGTGGCGCTTATTCCAGAAGATCGCAAGACCGAGGGCCTGTTACTACCCCTGCCAGTTGGACAAAATCTCACTCTGCCAATTCTCAAGCTGCTCTCACGTGCTGGCTTCATCCGTCGTCACCAGGAGCGAGAGCGTATCCACCAGATGGTGAACCATCTTAACATCCACACTCCCAGCACAGAGCAGCCCGTGGGTACATTGAGTGGCGGTAACCAGCAGAAAGTGCTTATCGGGCGCTGGCTCCTCACCCGGACACACATTTTTTTATTTAAGGATGTGACTCGCGGCGTAGACGTGGCTACCAAACATGATATCTATGAACTCATCAAACAGTTGAGCCAGGATGGCCACACAGTGCTGTTCTACTCAACCGATACAGAAGAGATGGCGCACGTCTGCCACCGTGTGCTCGTGATGCGTGAAGGGCGTATCGTCGATGAGATTGCTGGCCCTGATATTGCTCCCGAAAAGATTGTCGCTGCCGCGCTTCATGTTGCGGCCCAGGTAGATGTAGAGGTTCCAGGATGAGCACAACCGAGACAAAGACTGCTATCGATCGTACCAGGCGCACCCCCGTTGAACTGCGCTTGCAGTACTATGGTGCCCAGAATGTGCCGTTACTACTAAGTATCGGTATCCTGATCGCGATGATCATGATCTATCTGATCCTCTTTGTGCTCACACAGAACCGCCTGCCAGGCGGCTTCGAGCTCTCGACGACGCTCAACAACACGATGACGGTGGGCTTGGCCGCGATTGGTCAAACGTTCGTTGTGCTGACCGGGGGCATCGATCTTTCGGTTGGGGGGATCGTTGACCTCACCAATAGCATCGCGGCGCAGGCGATGCGCGACAATCCGGGCTCAATGCTGGGTATCACTCTGCTTGTCTTACTGATTGGTGCGGGCGCGGGTTTTGTCAATGGTCTTCTCGTTACCTATGGCCGCCTGCAACCGATCATCGTTACCATCGCGACGCTGGCGATATGGCAGGGTATCGCCTTACTGGTGCTCCCACAGCCGGGCGGCTCGATCCCTGCGGCCTTCGTTGCCCTGCTGGCCGGACACCTGGCATCTTTGCCTTCTAGTCTGATCCTTTTTGTCCTGCTGCTTCTGCTCTGGCAGGTATTGCGCCGCACACGTTTTCTGGTCACCCTCTATGCTATCGGCAACGATGAGCGAGCGGCACGCGCCAATGGCGCTCCAGTGCATTTTGCCAAGATTGGAGCCTATACCGTGGGGGGACTCTTCTCGGGCGCGGCGGGACTCTATCTGGCCTCTGTCTCTACTTCGGGTGACGCGACGGCAGGCTCGTCCTTGACGCTCACTTCCATTGCGGCGGTGGTCCTGGGAGGCGTAAGCCTCTTCGGTGGGCGCGGCAGCGCTGTTGGTAGCCTGGTAGGTGCCTGTATCCTTACGCTCCTGCTCAATGTGTTGTTCTTCGCGGGCATCAATCCGCAATTGCAGGCATTCTTCCAGGGGCTATTTCTGATCCTGGCCGTCATCGCCAGCACCCTTGTACGACGTCTGCTGCTCCAGGGCGAGCGCTAGAGCGAGGGGGACGCAAATGGATGCACAACAACGCTCTCTACTTCCAGATGTAAGGCGGTTCGCGCGTACCCAGCGCGGTACGATCCTCGCCTATGCTGCCATTGTGATACTCTTCGTCATTGGAGGCATCTATCGACCTGCTTTTGTCTATCCCAGCAATATTGGACAGTTGCTCTTGCTTGCCTCCTTTGTTGGCATTGTGGCGGCGGGACAGATGTTTGTCATACTGATTGGTGGCATCGATCTCTCCGTCCCATGGGTGCTCAACGCTATGGCCGTGCTGTTGACCACCACCTCGCTTGGACTGGATAGCCGGGCGTGGTGGGTTGTTCTGCTCGTGCTGCTGATTGGCATTGCCATCGGCATCACCAACGGGCTGGGCATTGTGCTGTTCGATATCCCCCCCGTGGTAATGACGCTCGGCATGAACGGCGTGATGCAGGGCCTTGTTCTTGGTCTCACTGGTGGCTTCACTTGTTCCGCGTGCAACTCGGTGGCCCCGCCAGTGGTGCAGGCTCCCATTACCGGTCAGATTCTCGGCATCCCTGCGGGCCTGCTGGTCTGGCTGATCATTGCCGTGCTGGTGGGAATCGTGCTTGGCTTTACCACGCTCGGCCGCCGCATTTACGCGCTTGGAAATAACGCCGTTGCGGCATTTCTGGCGGGCGTGAATGTGCGCCTGGTCACCATCATCGTCTACGCGCTCGGAGGGCTCTTTGCGGCGGTTGCGGGCATCGCGCTCACTGCCTTTGGCCAGCAGGCCACGCTGGGCATGGGCGATCCCTACCTCTTCGATAGCATCGCCGCTGTGGTAATTGGTGGAACCGCCATCATGGGTGGGCGCGGCAACTACTGGGGAACGATTGCTGGTGCGATCTTCCTGGTTGTGCTGCGCGCCGTTCTCCAGGAGTACAATATCTCGGAGGCCGGACGCAGCATCGCTTCTGGCATCGTTATTCTGGTCGCGTTATTGCTCTATGGACGCGAAGCACGTGAAGCGTAGTGTTCTGACTCACTGCTTCTATCAAAACCATGACTCTGCTAGCGACTGAGCCTGCGGTAGATACGTACAGAGAGCGGGAGAAAGAGCGCGATGAGCAGCACCGAATAAACAACCGCCATGAGCCCCGCGTGCTCAGAGATCCAGGAGCCCATCTGCCACCCAGGGTTCATGAAGAGATTTCGCGTTGCTCCTGCGGTTGCCGAAAGTGGATTCCATTGAGCTACTATTCCCAACCAGGGTGGCATGGTGGACGGATCCACGAAGACGTTCGAGAGAAAACTGATGGGCCAGACCAGAATCTGTACCGAGGTGACCGACTCAGGCCCACGAGCTTTCAGCCCGCAAAAGATCCCGACCCACAACAGAGCAAAACGCAGCAGTAGTAGCAGCCCGACAGCAGTGAGCGCAGATGACAATCCACCATGCCACCGCCATCCCAGCATCAGTCCAACACCGATCAGGATCGCCAACCCTATCATTGAGTTCACAAGATCGGCAAGGCAGCGACCCAGGACGACGGCGGATGCACTCATCGGCAGAGACCGGAAGCGGTCGGTGACACCTTTGGAAGCGTCCGTCGTGACAGCAATCATTGTAGTTTCCAGGCCAAAGAGCATCGTTGTGGCGAACATACCAGGCATCAGGAACTCAAAATAGTTCCCACCTCCTGGTACGCTGATTGCACCCCCAAAGAGAAACCCGAACATTAGTACGATCATGACTGGGAAAAACCATCCCAGAATGGCTGTTCCAGGTCGGAGGCGCCAGTGAGCGAGATCTCTGCGCGTCATGATCCAGGTATCGGCTATGGTCCAACCGAACCGCGTGAGGGGTGATCTGGTCTGAGTGACGCGTGCGGGTGGATGAAGCGTTGTGTTCATGATGCAACCTCCAATGGGTTCTCTGATCCTGTGGGACCTGTGAGGTGAAAGAAGACTTCATCAAGGGTTGGTCGGCGAAGCGCGAGATCTTCTGGTTCGATCCCTGCCTCCGAAAGGGCCATTGCCACAGCGACCAGGGCTTTGGTCCGATCTATGATGGGAACACTGATTCTGCTGTCCTGGTGATTGATGTCAATGTCGCCTTGAGCAACAGGCTTTACGAGATGTGCCACGACGCTGATATCATTGTCGGAACGCAAAACAATGTCAAGCCAGTCTCCACCCAGAGCGGATTTGAGCGAATCCGGGCTGCCCTCGGCAATGACGCGTCCCTCCTTGAGCATGCAGATGCGATCGGCAAGCTGATCGGCTTCCTCCAGATACTGGGTCGTCAGTAGCACCGTGGTGCCAGCCGCGACCAGAGATCGAATGGCAGCCCAGACCTCTCGCCGTCCCGCAGGATCGAGTCCTGTAGTCGGTTCATCTACAAAGAGCACTGAGGGGGAGACAATCAGACTGGCGGCAAGATCCAGGCGGCGGCGCATGCCACCGGAGAATGTACTGGCTGACGCTTTGCCTGTCTCCGTCAACGAGAATTGTTCCAATAATGCATCAGCACGGAGTGCTGCCTGACGGCTGGAGAGATGGTTTAGCCGTGCGAACATTACCAGGTTCTGGCGAGCAGTCAAAATTTCATCAATGGCAGCATATTGGCCGACCAGTCCGATGTGCTCACGTACCTGCCGTGCCTGCGTCGTAACATCGAATCCTGCGACGCTCGCCCGACCCTCATCGAGCTGGAGCAAGGTGGACAGAATTTTCACGGCTGTGGTCTTTCCCGCGCCATTGGGGCCGAGCAGCCCGCAGATAGTTCCCGACTGCACCTCAAGATCGAACCCATCGAGTGCAGCTTTCTCTCTGGCTCCTGCATACCGCTTGCGAACTCCGTGAGCAGCAATGGCAGATACACCGTTTCCCATAGGTATCATCCTTTCTTATTCCTTTATTTTCCACAGCATGTTCTCCCTGCAAGGCAATCAACAACGTTGTTTCGTACTGCGTACCGTACAGTGTACGCTATATGGTAAAATGGTGTCAAGACACACGATTGACTGAGTACTAACTTGGAGAATATCTTTGAATCACAAAAACCCTCCATCGACCAACCCCGCCCGGAGCCTGGCGCTGCTTTGGGGTTCTCGCTCCGAGGCGGGGCGCTCAGGCCTCACCTTGAAAGATATCGTGATGGCCGCCATGCAGATCGCGGATTCCGAGGGCGTGGACGCGCTGTCAATGCGCAATGTGGCAGGACGGCTGGGCATGGGAACCATGTCTCTTTATACCCATGTTCCAGGCAAGGCTGACCTCATTGACCTCATGTTCGATACCGCCTATGGAGAGCTCTATGAAAACGTCGAAAGTCCATCGCAGCAGCCAGGAGGCTGGCGTGGCGCACTCCTATTCATTGCGAAGCGTAACTGGGATCTCTATCACCGACATCCCTGGATGTTGCAGATCGCTACCGGGCGCTCCATTCTTGGCCCTCATGCTGCCACCAAATATGAAGCCGAACTCCGCCCACTCGACAATCTCGGACTCAGCGATGTGGAAATGGATGCCGTGCTCACCCTGATTCTGACCTATGTGGAAGGGACTGCTCGCGCTCAGATTATCCGCGACCGTACCCAACAAGATAGCGGGATGACAGATGAGGAATGGTGGGTTGCTCATGCTCCAATTCTCGACAAACTCGTCGATCCAACGCGTTTCCCAGTGGCAACACGGGTCGGGATATCCGCCGGGCAGGAATATCAGGGGGCCACAAGCCCTGAATTCGCTTTCCACTTCGGTCTGGAACGCATCCTGGATGGGGTCGCCGCGCTCATCGCGTCAAAAAAGGAGCAACAGTGAAGGTATCACAGCTTTGTGTTCGTCTGCTTCTCAAAACGCCTCTTTACAAACAGGGAAACATCATGTATAACATACATCGGAATTAATTGTGAAGAAGAAAAGGATACCAATGTACACCATGTCATGGCCTCTGGCCCTCATCCTCTGCTAGCCAGACGTCCGATTCTCTAACTTGACAGCATCTACTTTTCCTTGTCTCAAGTCAGGGGCCGCAACCCTTGAAAGGGGATGGGCTTGTAAACTGTGAGCGCTCTAGCTCAGGCTGTTACAAGCCTGAACCTGACCAGACTCAGCCAGGAGAGGAAACTCTCACCGGGCTACGTTAGCTCAGAAATTAGGTACCATAGGATGCGTAGCGCCAGTCCGATGCTCTACGGTATGCAGTTAAACAGGTCTAAGCGGTGAAGCCAGTGCTGCATGCGTTCAAACCTGAGTTAACCTTGTCGAGGCGCACTTTACCCGCGCAAGCGGTGGGGTTTTGCCGTTCCCATCAAAAACGGCCCCCGCAAGGGGCAGCGTTTCCTCCCATAGCCTGAAGGCATATGGGCCTCCACGCCGTACTAAGGTGAAAAAGAACTGTTCATGCCTTCTCATATCGGACGCTCCTTCTGGCCGCAGAGGGTGAGTGAGGCTGAACCAGTGCTTTTTTTCCTGTCTCGTTGATAGGCTTACGCCTGCTTCTCATCACCTTTCTGTTCCCTCACTTCACCCTCTTCCGAGGCATTTTGCGCGATAGCTGCACTACGTCGCGCTTTTCCACCGGGATGATACCGCTGCCGCTTGTTTTCTGCTCAGTGGCAGTTGGAACCACCCCTCCATGTGAAGTGAGAGGAAGAGGCCATGTCTTTTTTAGCAAAGAAGGTTCCATTCTTTGCGCTAACCACTGCCGGATTAGAGGCACTGAGCGCTCAGGAGATAGCGATGTTGCCTCATGTCGATGTCAAAACTCTTTCCTATCGCCGCATTTCGGCGACCTGTTCAGGTCCTCTTGAAGCGCTTTTATCTTTGCGCACTGTTGATGATGTGTTTTTTGAGGTCGTGACATGGACAGATATTGGACGCCCCCGCAAGAGCCTTGAGCGGCTTCGCTGTCTTGGTGCTCGTCTTGATCTACACGCTGCTGCCGCGTGCTGTGCGCAACTGCGACCTGTGCGGACGCCACCACGATTCTCGATAACCGCCAGTTTTGTTGGGAAGCGCAACTACAC
>JAFMRP010001032.1 GCA_017354095.1 Ktedonobacteraceae bacterium | reverse complement strand
TTGATCCTCCGATTGTCTTATCGCGGTGGCGTGTACGTGGACAGATGATCGAGATCCGCGACAACGATCTGCGTTTGAGCGAGCAAGAGACGGCCAGTTTTCTGAGGCGAACGATGGGGCTGCATCTGGAAGAGGAAGGTGTGATAAAGCTCTGGAGCCGTACCGAGGGCTGGATCGCGAGTCTGCAACTGGCTGCCCTCTCGCTCTCCAGGAGTACTGACCCTTCCACCTCTGTGAAGAGGTTTGGCGGGAGCCACCGCTTCATTCTGGACTATATCCAGGAGGAGATCCTGGCGCGCCAGCCGCCTGCTATCCAGCAATTCCTTCTCCAGACGGCAGTGCTCTCCCAGATGAATGCCTCCTTATGTCAGGTGGTGACAGGAGAGCAGTCCAGCCAGGAGTTGCTGGAAGCTTTGGAGCGGGCCAACCTCTTTCTGGTCCCGCTCGACGAAGAACGGCAGTGGTATCGCTTTCA
This sequence comes from Ktedonobacteraceae bacterium, assembly GCA_017354095.1. Lineage (GTDB taxonomy): Bacteria > Chloroflexota > Ktedonobacteria > Ktedonobacterales > Ktedonobacteraceae > Bu33. Next base: position 2,299 of record JAFMRP010001032.1, on the reverse strand, counting down.
CCATCTCTTCCGAGAGGCCCTGTTCTCTCGCTTGCTAGCTCGCCAGCCCGGGCAGGTCCCCCTCTTACATCGACGAGCCGCCACCTGGTATGAAGCATGCGGCCTCTTGCATGAGGCGATCCCTCATGCGCTCGAATCTGAGGACGAGGCTCTGGCTGCCGACCTGATTGAGCGCTTTATGGATACAGAGAGTTGGCGCAACGAGTATCACACGCTGCGCCGCTGGTTAGCACGCCTTTCCAGGGAGATACTGCAAGCCCGCCCTGGACTGAGTTTCATGTATGCATTGGCGATGGTCTTTACCTCGCGGCGGGGACCGCAGACGCTCTTCCTGGTGGAGGAACCCCTACGCTGGGCGGAGCAGGGATATCGGACCGCGAACAACCAGGCTGGAGTAGGCTCCGTGCTGAGTGAACGTGCATTGCTCATCGGCTTCCAGGGAGATTATTCTCGGTCAATCGCCTACGCTCGGCAAGCGCTTGCTTTGTTGCCCGAGCACGATCACCAATGGCGCTCACATTGCCTTGGCCTGCTCGGAATAGAGGCATTCCTGGCTGGTCAACTTGCTCAGGCTCGGCAGCTTTTCCAGCAAAGTCTTGCCTGCTACAAAATCTCTGGATCACTTCCCGGCATGGTGGCCGCCATAGGCTTGCTGGGTGAGGTGTGCTTTGGTCAAGGAGAACTCCGGCAGGCTACCCACTATTATCATCAGGCACTTTCCCTTTTAGACGAACGACAGGAACTCATCCCGCTTCAATTGACCGTTGAGGCAGGGACCAGAGATATGTTCTACGAGCAACGGCCTCTCTACGGCCTGGCCGGAGTGCTCTACGAGCAGAATCATCTCACAGAGGCCCAGCGCTATCTCAATGAGGCGCTCTCCGGGGGTCAGTTTATGTGGCTCCACATCCTGACTACCAGTTTATTATTGCAGGTACGTCTCCGCCTGGCGTGTGGTGAGGAACAGCAGGCACGAGAGCACTTGAGCGAACTCGCCGTAGCAGAGCAGCGACCGGAGGTCTACCGGGAGATCCATCTATGCCAGGCGTATCTCGCGTTCAGGGCCGGGGACCTGGTAGCTGTCGAGCAGTGGGCAGCATCTTACGCCCAGGAAGCAGAGCCTCTTTCTCAATTCCGCCGAGAAGAGGAGATCTTGCTCCTTGCTCGCCTGCGCATTGCCAGGCATCAACCCGAAATCGCCCTTGAACTGCTCGCACCCTGGAAACAGAAGGCTCGTTCCCAGGAATGCAAGCACAGCGAATTACAGATCCTGGTTCTTGAGGCCCTTGCCTATGAGGCCACGGGCACCCGCGTACAGGCCAGGGAAGTCCTGCTTGAGGTGGTGACGCAGGCCAGCCGTGAGGGCTATCAACGGCTCTTTCTGGATGAAGGCAAGGCCATGGAAAATCTGCTAAAAAGCTGGCTGCCACACGTACGAGAGATGTCTCTTGCTTTTTATGTGCAGGCTCTTTTGCGTGCCTTCGATGGGGCACCAGCCAGACCAGACATCGTGCTCCCAATGAGGACCTCATCGCCATTTGAGCCACTGACTCCCCAGGAACAGCGTGTCCTCCGTCTGCTGGCAGAGGGGGCATCCAACCAGCAGATCGCCCATCAGCTTGTGATCTCGCTTGCCACAGCAAGGAAACATGTCTCCAATATCCTCTCGAAGCTCGGAGCCGAGAATAGAACGCAGGCCGTTGCACGCGCGCGGGAGTACAAACTGTTCTAACTGCCCGGCGAAGCCTGTTTGTAAGGCAATACCGGCGGCCCAGGTTGGAGCGTGAATGCCTTGCCGTTGAGCGTGGTATCTTTTTGTCTACTACCATCTCCTTTCTCTTGTTCCCTCGAAATACTCCTCGATGGTATCTTTTTGTCCACTGTGTGCGAGGGGAGTCAGAGAGTATCCTTGTCTCATCGAAAGGACACTGAAGGGAGCAACACCGTCTATGAGGTACGAGATCCGTGTCAAAGGGCATCTCGATCCATCCTGGCAGGAATGGTTTGAGGGTTTACAGATCGTACATGAGTACACAGGTACCAGCCTGCTGTCAGGCCCCATCAGCGACCAGGCAGCTCTCTATGGCATTCTTCTGAAAATGCGCCATCTGGGGCTGACGCTGCTCTCGCTCGAAGCGAAGAAGCAGTCTCAGTAGAAAAAGAAAGGTGAAATGAATCAGGCTCTTACACATTTTAGGTGATGTTCGCTTGATAGTAAACATTAAAGCATTTCTCCGTTGAAAAGATTTCTTTCTCTCAAAGAGCATGAAGAACACGCTGGCGCAGCAAAGGAAATGCC
>JAFMRP010001031.1 GCA_017354095.1 Ktedonobacteraceae bacterium | reverse complement strand
CTAAGTCAGCTCTTGTCCTAAAGGTCCATTGTTCACAACCTTTCTCCCCTTTGGGGAGGATCTTACCAGCGCCGAAACGGCGCACCTTCGACCTGTCCTTGACTCCACTCGTACGTCAAAGCAGCCAAGATGGCAGCCTGGTCGCGCTTGACACCTGCGGCAAAGGTTCGCAATTCTGGAATGCCACTCTTCATCTCACCCGAGACGGCCACACCCCTGCCACAGCTTGGGTTTCCTCCCTGGTCAGGCCCTCAAAAATGTTTTAATCTCACCCGAGACAGCCACTGCCCTGCCACTGGGAGACGTACAAAGAGCACAAACATAGAGAGCATAGTTTCAATCTCACCCGAGACGGCCACGCCCCTGCCACGTCAGTGGTATGTATACGACTGCCGCGGCGTTTCCCGGTTTCAATCTCACCCGAGACGACCACTGCCCTGCCACTACAGCGGTGTTCACAAAGATAGCTCCTTGGAGCAAACTGTCACCGAACTGTCACCGAACTGGCACGCGATGTCCTGGTCTTCGTCCCCTGTCCGCTCTATACTGAGACCAGTAACCCGGCCAAGGACTCAGGCTTTCTGTCTCTCGTTGTAGCATCAGCAGTCTTGAGAAGCACACCTGCTTAAAAAGCAGATTGCCCCATCCGAACGCAACAGGGTATGCTAACGACGGATAGTTGTATCGGCCAACAGGCTCTTTCGCAGGGAAGAGCGATTTTGAGCATCAGGGAGGTCACATGATGGCTCGCTTCCGCTTCTGTGTACGTGCGCAATCGTTCGCACGGATCCCTTGGAGTACACCGCTCCTCCTCGTACTGAGTGTTCTCCTGGTTGGATGCGGAGACGCTCCTCCTGCCGCATCGGCCACGCCTACTGTGTCCAGCACACCCACTGTGTCCAGCACACCTACTCCCCCAATCCCCGTCGGTCACCCAATCACCGTCACCGAATTTCCATTGACTCCCAACAGCAATCCAGACGCCATTGTCGCCGGGCCAGATGGTGCGCTCTGGTTTACTGAGCCAAAGGGTTTTACGGAGAGCGGTGCTGACAAGATAGGGCGCATCACCACGCAGGGGCAGATCACCCTGTTCCCTCTCCCGGCTCCCAAACGCCAGCTAAGAGACATTACCGCTGGGCCAGATGGTGCACTCTGGTTTACGGGATTCGGGACGACCCGGACTGGTAACGCGATTGGGCGCATCACGACACAGGGACAGATCACCGAGTTCGCGCTGTCCGCTCCTGCTGGCGAACCTAGCCTCTTCAGCGCCCCAGACTCCATTGCCGCCGGGCCAGATGGTGCACTCTGGTTTACGGAGAGCGGTGCTGACAAGATAGGGCACATCACCACGCAGGGGCAGATCACCCTGTTCTCTCTTCCAACTCCTAAGAGCTCTCCGAACAACATTGTCACCGGCCCGGATGGAGCGCTCTGGTTTACGGAGCGCACTGTTAACAAGATAGGGCGCATCACCACTCAGGGAAAGATCACCGAGTTCTCCATACCAACTCCCGAGAGCAATCTTGGCGGCATGGCCGCCGGGCCAGATGGGGCGCTCTGGTTTACGGAGAACGGTGCTGACAAGATTGGACGTATCACGACACAGGGACAGATCACCGAGTTCCCAGCGAATCCCGAATACGAACTTTCGGGCATTGCTGCCGGGCCAGATGGAGCACTCTGGTTTGAGGAGTTCGATTCGTATCAGAAGGGCAACAGGATAGGGCGCATCACCACGCAGGGACAGATCACCGAGTTCCCGCTGTCCACTTCGCTCAATGTCCAGACGATAGCCGCTGGCCCGGACAGGATGCTCTGGGTTACAGAGATCGGTGGAACGGTATCAGATACGAGCCGTCCAAGCAAGATTGGACGCATCAACCCTCCTGCGTCTTCGTAAGCTGACAGGCTCTGGGATGGCGCAAGTTTCTGATGTGCCAAGTCGGATCGTAGCATAGTTTCCATCGTCGGGGCATTCAAACTGACCTCCCATCTTGTCAGCCTCGCCATCGTTTCCTCCACTGAACAGTGGAGCATTCCTGTCCCGACGATGTTTCTGGTGAAGGGTGCAGCTGTGCAATCAGCCGATCTGGAAGCAATCAAGGCAGCGCTATGGGAGCAAGATACGAGCGTGGGTCTTGCAAGCCGAACATATCCTTGATGGAGCTGGTCCTCAATTCCTGAAAAAGTCACCAACGCCGCTGTAGGTGAACGACTGGATTGCTGGCTGGAACGACTTCAGAGTCACCTGCTCACCGTTGATCCCGACGCTCCTCTTTTTCAAGGGCTCGAAGCGCAGTGGCTAGCCGCTTGCTGATCGTGGATATTTCCCTGATGCTTTTTTCGTGTCCAGCCCAGAGCCTGCCTGGCACGGGTGATGCTGGTAGGACTGACCTGGACGCTGTGGATCGCTTCCCGCATCTGGCAGTGTTGTTCTCGCATGGCATCGGGGTGCGCTTCGAGTTGCGCTCAAAGATCCTGGAGCAAGGCGGCACCTTTCTTCGCCGGTCGACCTGGGATCGTCTTTGGCTCGACGTGGCCGCTCTCTCGTCGCTGTTTGAGGGAGCGCTTGATGGTCGCTGTCGAGACGGCAAATTGTTCTGCCACCTGGTTTTGGCAGGCTCCTGCATCGATAGCCCGCAGCACCCGGGGCCGCACATCTTGGGAAGAGGCTTTCATGCCGAGAGTGTATCATAGCTCAACCCTTGTGTACACCGCTGTAGCGCTAGTTTGTTGACGAGGGAAATCCAAGCGTGGAAAACCAACCAG
>JAFMRP010001030.1 GCA_017354095.1 Ktedonobacteraceae bacterium | reverse complement strand
CCAGTACATCGATCTCCAACCGTCCTTCGAGTCTCAGCGCGCCGGGCATGTTGTAGGCTGCGCTGCCTGGATTCAATTGATCGATGAACCACAATCTCTGCTGCGCGAACGATAGCGGCAGCCTCCCGTCCCTGGACACTCTGACCAGTGGCGGCGCCTCATCCTTCTCTCCCTTTCTCATAGCTTCTTCTACCCGGCGTGCCAGCTCTGCCACTGTCGGCTCCTCGAAGATGCTCTTCACCCCGATCTCTACACCAAAACTGCCCCTTATGCGCGATGCTACACGCGTCGCCAATAACGAATGGCCTCCCAGCTCGAAGAAGTTGTCATATATCCCGACTCGATCAAGTTTCAACACTTCCTTCAATATTCCAGCCACGATCTCCTCAGCCAGTGTTTGAGGGATCATATACTCCGTCTCTATCTGCCTGCCCGCCTCCTTCGGCGTCGGCACCATCGACAATTTCTTTCGATCAATCTTTCCGTTGGCGGTCACCGGCATCTCTTCCAACACCAGGATCGCCTCCGGCACCATGTACTCTGGCAGCCTCTCTCTCAGATACTTCTTCAGCTCCGCCCCCGTCACTCCTCCCTCTCCCACTACATACCCGAGCAAACCTCTATCACCCTCTTCTTCCTCTCGCATCACCACTACGCTCTGCCTCACCGATCCGTGCTCCTTGAGTACCGCCTCGATCTCTCCCAGCTCGATCCGGTACCCTCTCAACTTCACCTGTTCATCCGCTCGCCCAAGATAGTCAATCCGTCCATCCGCCAGGTACCTGGCTATATCTCCCGTCCGGTATAGCCTTCCTCCTCCATCGAACCCGTTCGGGATGAACCTCTCGGCCGTCTGCTCCGGCCTCCCAACATATCCCCTCGTCACTCCCGCTCCCGCTATGTACAACTCTCCTCGCACTCCCACCGGCGCCGGCTCCAGCTCTCCATCCAGAATGTAGACCCGCGTATTGGCTAGCGGCCGCCCGATGCTCGGCCTCTCATCCCGCCCCGCCTCGCACTCTCCCATACTCGCGCAGACCGTCGCTTCCGTCGGTCCGTAGGCATCGTAAAACCTCCTCCCTCTCGCCCATCTCTCCACTATCTCCGCCGTACACGCCTCGCCTGCCGCTATCACCGTCTCCAGGTCGGGCAACTCTTCCGCTCTCATCACCGACAACACGGTCGGTGGCAGGGTCACCGTCGTGATTCGATCCTCCCTTAAGACCCGCGCCAGATCTTCTCCCGGCATCAGGCTCTCCCGCCCGTAGACGTGCAGACTTCCGCCTGCCGCCAAGGTCGCGAAAATCTCCCAGACCGAGGCATCGAAACTCAAGGAGGCAAACTGCAGGACGCGCGATCTGGTTCCCAGCCTGAAAGCCTCTATCTGCGCTTCTACCAGATTGATCAGCCCCTGGTGGGTGGCCATCACGCCTTTCGGTCTGCCGGTCGATCCCGAGGTATAGATCACATAGGCCAGATTCTCGGCCTCGAACCTGCTACCGCGCCTGTTCCCGAGATTGCGTGCCTGTTCCTTACTGATCTTCTCCCATGCCGTATCCAGGGAGATTTGCAGTCCCTCGAACATCTCCGGCCGCTCATATAGTTCCTGCTGCGTCAGCACAATCCGGGCGCCCGCATCTTCCAGCATATATCTCAGCCTCTCGGGGGGAGACTCCGGATCCAGCGGTAGATAGGCCCCTCCGGCCTTGAGCACTCCGAGCACCGCCACGATCATCTCCACCGACCGTTCCAGACATATTCCCACCACCACTTCCGGCCTTACTCCCAATCTCCTCAAGTAGCGAGCCAGCTGGTTGGATCTTCGGTTCAACTCTCCATAGCTAAGCTCTCCCTGATAGCTCTTAACTGCTATGGCGTCTCTCCTTCGTCTCGCATGTTCCGCGATCATTTCAGGCACTAATCGCTCGCTTCCGCGACCGCGCTTCGTTTCGTTCCACTCCTCTATGATCTGTCGCTTCTCTCCCTCATTCATCAACTCGAGTACGTGTATTCTCGCCATCGGATCGGCAATCACTGCTTCCAGCAACGTCCGCCAGTGTCCGGCCATCCGCTCAATTCTCCACTCGTCGAACAGGTCGGTGTTATATTCAAAGTATCCTTTCAGCCCTGCATCAGTCTCCACCACAGACAAGCTCAAGTCGAAATGGGCCGCGCGCCGTCGCAAGGATATGGACTCTGCCAACACACCACCGAAACTTAGCCGCGCTCCGCCAATCAATGCCTGGGAGGCGAGGCTCCCCTCACCGAATGAAGGCGCCTTCTGAAATGCGAACATTACCTGAAAGAGAGGCGGTCGATTCTGCTCCCGCTCCATCTGAAGGCGTTCAACCAGCAAAGCAAAAGGATAGTCCTGATGTTTGATGGCATTTTGAGTTATGCCCTGCACCCGTTCGAGAAATTCGCTGAAGGTCGGTTTACCGGAGAGATCCGCCCGCAAAACTACCGGGTTCACAAAGTAGCCGATCAATCCCGCCAGTTCCGCCGTGCTTCGACCCACTGTGGGCACTCCAACGAGAATATCTTCCTGAGCGGTATACCGATGGAGCAGCACATAAAATGCGGCCTGCAGAGTTCCGAATAGAGTCGTTCTCTGCTTTTGCCCGAGCGACCTGAGCGCTTCAGTAAGACTCAGGCTCATTGAAACAGGTCGAGAGTCGCCCCTGAAGGTCTGAAGCAGCGGGCGGAGCCGGTCGGCAGGTAAATTCAGTATCTCTAAATCTCCAGCTAGTTGGGCCTTCCAATATGACCAGAGCCT
>JAFMRP010001029.1 GCA_017354095.1 Ktedonobacteraceae bacterium | reverse complement strand
GTAGGGTTGGAGGGTTTGTGGAGGGTGTGTGGCGGATGTGTGTAGGGTTTGAAACGGCCTGCGGAGCCGTTATGGAGGGTTGTGTAGGGTTTTTGCACGGGATTTTTACCCTGACCTCATCCTGCTCCCCTGAGGTAGCCTAGTGATGTAGGGTTATGGTATCATCAATATGGTCGCTTACCTGCCAGGCCATACTAATGAGGGTGAAACCGGCAGACACAGGTGTAAGGACAATAAGATTGGAAGGTCAGAAACTGCTATGCTGCTCGCAGGTGATATTGGTGGAACAAAAACAAATCTCGCCCTTTTTGCGAAGCTCAACGATTTACATGAACCAGCCCTGGAGGCAACTTTTCCCAGCGCACAGTATCCAAGCCTGGAGGCTCTCATCCAGGAGTTTCTGGCGAATGTGAAAACACCCGTCGACCGGGCCGTTTTCGGCGTGGCTGGCCCCGTCCTGCAGGGGAAAGCAAAAATCACGAATCTCCCCTGGGTGATGGATGAGGCGGAACTACAGAAAGCCCTGCAAATTCCTGTGGTCCATCTGCTCAACGATCTCGCGGCCATTGCTCACGCCATTCCACTACTGGACCCCGGTGACCTGCAGACCCTGAATCACGGAAAAGCTGTTTCCGGCGAAACTTTGGCCGTTATCGCGCCTGGTACCGGCCTGGGCCAGGCTTTTCTCACCTGGGACGGTTCCTCCTATCGCACGCATCCCTCTGAAGGAGGACATGCAGACTTCGCTCCTACCAATCCCGCGGAAATGGAATTGCTGCGCTACATGCTCAAGCGCTTTGAACACGTCAGCTATGAGCAGGTCTGCTCCGGCATTGGATTACCCAATATTTACGCCTGTTTGAAAGACAGCGCTCTGTTCGATGAGCCTGCCTGGCTGAGCGAGCAATTGGCCAGAGCCAAAGATGAGACGCCCATCATTGTCAACGCAGCCCTCTCGAAGGACGCTCCACCGATTTGTATTAACACGCTCAATATTTTTTCTTCCATTCTGGGCGCGGAAGCTGGTAATCTGGTCTTGAAGACCCTGGCAACCGGGGGCGTCTACATCGCTGGCGGCATCCCTCCACGTATCCTGTCATTCTTGCAGCAGGAACGTTTTATCACAGCCTTCAAAAACAAAGGGCGTTTCGCCAAAATGCTCGCCGATGTGCCGATCCACGTGGTCCTTAACCCCAAAATCGCATTGATGGGAGCTGCCGCGCACGGCTTTCGCCTCTAATTCACAGTAAGCGAAGGTTGCTGCTAGCCTCTGTAGCGTACGCGCTTTTCATAGCGCCGCTGCAGCAGCAGGTTGCGCTCGATCCCTCCCTGGATGTTGTCTGAAACAAAGGCGGGAACCTGCTTCCCTCGTGCCAGCAGGGCCCCGACAATCTCGGCGTTCAAAAGTTGCGCGACCAGCACTCCAACCAGCGACGAGGCTGAACTTACCTGCTCACCCTCCGGCAGCTCCAGCAGGGTATCACCATGCAAGGTACAATTGTCAATGACTATATCAGCCAGTTGATAGAGCTTCTGACCTGACGGATGACGCGACGGGGTCTGCTGCGTATGTTTCAACGATGTCAGGGCGATCAAGTGGTGTCCACGCTCTTTTATCTGGTGCGCATACTCGACGATGGCCGCATTCACTCCCGACTGCGAGGCGATGATAAAAACATCCTGTGCTTCGATCTGGTGGCAGTCCAGTAGCGCGCTGCCAGCCTGCGGGTCACGTTCGCATTCCAGGCTCCGTACCCGCTCCAACGGCCAGTTGCCATAGAGCGCCAGGTCTTCCAGGTCGATGCGATTGATGGGAGCTAACCCGCCTGCCCGGTGCACCAGTTCGGCTGCAAAGGCGCGTGAATGCCCCGAGCCAAATGTGTGGATAACCCCTTCCCGCTCAATACAATCGGCGCACAACCACGCGGCCTGCCGTATAGCCCCCTCCTGCGTGGCAACGACCTCCCCCAACACAGAGGAAAGCTGTTGCCAGCCCTGCTGCATATTGATCTGTGGATGCTGCTGAGCTGTACTCATTTTGACTCTTTACTAGCATAGCTTAAAAATATGGCGCGCGACTGCGCTAGGGTTGGCGCCAGCCCATCCAATACGCCTGGCATGTGGCGTAGCCAAGCTTGGCATAGAAATCAACCAGCACGAGCCAGTCGATGTAACAGTTGCGAACACCGCGCTCCTTGAGAATCTCGCTGGCGCGCGCGACGATGCCAATGCCAATGCCTCGCCCACGCTCCGATGCCGCGACGCCAACAGCCCCAATATGCCCGCTGTCCTGACCAAGCAGGGATTGCCAGATGATATCAGGACTGGCAGGATTTGAGCGTGGCGAGTTGGTAGATACTGTGCCCACAATACCCTTATGCGGATCACGAGCGATGACGATATCGCTATGGTCACCCAGTCGGGCATGCCGCTCAAAATGCATGGTCCAGTTGGGAAATTCGCGCGTCTCAAAGGCCAGTACCTCAGCTATGCTCTCGGGCGTGGCGGTCTCAAAGCGTATACCCTCCTGTTCCATGCGCTGGCTGATGCGCTCAGGCGTGGTATAGTCGCGGAGATCTCTGACCATGTCGACGACTTTTTGCCCGAACTGCCAGCCCCGGTGCTCGAAGAAGGACCGGGCGGCCTCAAGGTTGGTGGGCAGGCCGCACCAGAAGCGGGGCACGAGCCCGCCAAGCTGGATATTGCGGACGCCGCTCGTGCGCAAATGGGCTAGCGCGGCGTCGTGCAGCACGGAGCCGATGCCACGGCCTTGCTC
>JAFMRP010001028.1 GCA_017354095.1 Ktedonobacteraceae bacterium | reverse complement strand
AAACCAATATTTTGAACACTGTTGCTGAGGGTGGTGCCTTGATCGCTCCGCTGGCGGAAGCCGGCATCACACACGCGCGTCTGCTGGCGGATACCTACCATATGGCGAGCAATCAGGAAGATCCAGCCTCGATCCAGCCCTATCTACCACTGATCAAGCATGTCCATGTGGCTGAACTGCGCGATCGTGCGGCCCCTGGCTACTATGGTGAGGATTTCCGCCCCTATTTCGCGGTGCTGAAGCGAGGTAACTACGACCAGCGCATCTCGATTGAGTGCAACTGGCAAGACCTCCCCGCCCAGTTGGGATCGGCTCTGGCTACCGTGCGTGAGCAGTGGGAAACCAGCCTTCAGAGCTAACTTGTAAAGGAGACGAATTCCACATGACCGGTGAAAAAGACGCCCGGGTGCTGCAACGCCTGCTCACCGAAGACGCTGTTGGCCAGCTCCGCCGCCGCGATGGCCAGATGGCGACGCTGGGGAGCGAAAATGGCGCGCTCAAGCTCGACTGGGTCGAAGGCGTGGCCCGCCTGCTGGAACATCCCGAACACCTGGCACAGGTAGAGGCCGAAGCCACCGAACTCTGGCAGCGTGGCGTACGCCATATTATCTGGGCCGGCATGGGAGGCTCAGTCCTCACTGTACGCGTCATGGCACAGATGGGCTTTTGTGACGGGCATAACGGCGAGCGTATCGCTATCTATCCCCTGGACAGCACCGATCCAGCCGCGCTCAACGCCATCGTGAACCGTATCGCGGCCTCCAAACAGATCGTGCTCCCGGCGAGCAGCCCGCAACAGCTACGCCAGTTGCTCTCTGATGTGATGATGGTTGGTGTGGCGATGGGCATGACATCCGAGGAGCCGATTACGCACCTCACATGGTTTACGGAGCTAATAGAGCAGGCTGGCCTGTCTCCAGCCGAACATCTGCTGGTCATGACTCTGCCCGATTCCTATCTTGATAAGTTCGCTCGCGCTCGCAATGCTCCCAGCCGCCCGCTGCAGCTGGATGGTGGCAACGGCACTGGTGGCCGCATGAGCGCTCCCGCCACGCGCGTCTTCTTGCTTCCTGCGGCGCTTTTCCTGACGCGCGCCACCGGCTCCAGTGGCCAGCTGCACTCAACGCTTGCGTTGGCGTGGCAACACTACCAGCTCGATTTGGCAGCAACCAATCCGGCTGCACATCCCTTCGCCCGGCTGGCCGCAGCGCTCTACAACGCCAGCGTGAATGGTGCCTGTCGCATGCTGGTAGAGTTCCCACAGGGCTGGCAGGCGCTGGCATCCTGGATCGAACAGCTGATGGAGGAGAGCCTGGGCAAGGGCAACAAAGGCATCGTCGTCTTCAAAGAAAGCCCGCAGCTTTCACAGGCCAGCGTCTTTCAGACCGAAGGTGCCCTGCATGTCTATGCCAGTACCAGCGAACAGCCAGCACAGCCACCCATCTTTACCTTATCCCAGCCCTATCTCGCTAGCTCGCGGGATCAGGAACGGCTGGCCGCGCTGGCCGCCAGCTTCCTTGGCTGGCAACTGACGATGGCGCTCTATGGCTATTTGCACAACATCACCTTCTCGGGCCAGCCGGCCGTTGAGGATTATAAAACGCGTGCTCGTGCTATCCGCGATATGCCTGATCCATTACAGGCCGCTCGGGACTGGCCGGACACCTGTGCCGCTGGTGGCCTGACGCTTTTCGCTCCCTCGGGCTCTGCCGCGTCCGGCGCAGCTACTCCGGCGGCCGTCTTTGCCGCCGCGCTCCGCCAGGCCGCGCAAAACCGCGCGACACAGCTCGGCTATCTCGATCTCACCATCAATGGTGAGGTCCCCGCGGACCTGGAGCAGACCATTACCGCGCATCTCTATACCATCGGCCATCGTCTTCTGGGCGTTCCCATCAAGCCGCGCCGCGCTCCGGCTGACTACCACTCAACCGAACAGGGCGAGATGGATGGCCCACCCTATCTGGTCAGCCTGCGCCTGCTTCTGCGCGACCATGAGGAGCCTCTGCTGGGTCGGTACAGCGATGCCTTCCTGCGTGCTCAGGCTGTCAGTACCTGGCAGGCCATGATCGGGCAGAACCGGGCCTGCTTCCTGCTCATTGCTGACGGCAACGCGGATCAGGCCGCCAGGCCCCTGCAAAACTTCTTTACCGAAGTTGAAAAGAATTTGAAGAAATGAGGAACCTCTCACTATGACTGATAAATTTCGCTTTGGCATCATCGGCTGCGGCGTCATTGGACCAACCCACGCGGATGCCATCGGCAGCCTGCCCGATGCCGAACTCGTTGCGGTAGCGGATACCAACCCGGAAAAAGCGCACAAGCTGGCGGAAAAACACCATGTAAAGGCCTACACTTCAGCGCAAGAAATGCTCGCCAATGAGCAGCTGGACGTCGTTGACGTCTGCACGCCCAGTGGCATGCATGGCGAACATGCCTGCATGGTCATGAAGGCTGGTTATCATGTCATCGTCGAAAAACCGATGGAGATCGCGCATGAGCGCATGGCAGAGATGCTGCGCGTACAGAAAGAGACTGGCCGCAAACTCGCCGTGATCAGCCAGCATCGCTTTGATGAGGCGACGCAGCAGGTTCATCAACTGATACAACAGAATGCCTTTGGCCGGCTGGTCCTGGGCAATGCCGCCATTCCCTGGTGGCGCTCACAGGCCTATTATGATAGCGGAGCCTGGCGCGGCACCTGGGCGCTCGACGGCGGCGGCGTCTTGATGAACCAGTCCATTCACTCCATCGACCTGCTGCAATGGCTGATGGGGCCG
>JAFMRP010001027.1 GCA_017354095.1 Ktedonobacteraceae bacterium | reverse complement strand
CTCCGTTGGAAGGCAGGGAAGAGTTATGCTTAGCGTAGAAGAGGCTCTGGAGCAGATACTGGCCACCATTACGCCCCTGGAGGTTATCCAGGTGCCGCTAACCGAAGCAGTGGGGCTGGTGCTGGCCCAGGATATTATAGCGCAGGACGACATCCCCCCATTCGCGAACTCCGCGATGGACGGCTTCGCGCTGATCAGTACAGATAGCCGGCCGCGCGATGGGCAGCCGGCCCGCCTGCGCATCGTAGGGGGAGTGGCCGCAGGCTATGTGGCGGAGCAGGCAGTTGAACCCGGAACCGCCATGCGTATTATGACGGGAGCGCCGGTACCGCCTGGCGCGGATAGCGTCATCCAGGTAGAGCTGACGCGTGTCGAAGAGGACCAGGTCGAGATCGAGCAGGAGGTAGCGCCCGGCAATAATGTCCGTCCCGCCGGAGAGGATATGCGCAAAGGGCAGATCGTGATCCGACAGGGCAGCGAAATCGGCGCGTGGGAGATCGGCATCCTGGCCACGCTCGGCTATGCCAGCGTCTCTGTCATCCGCCGCCCCCGCATTGCTATTCTGGGCACAGGCGACGAGGTTATTGATGTTGATCAGCCATTGCAGCCGGGCAAGATCAGGGATAGCAACAGCTACCTGCTGGAGGCGGTGGTGCGTAAAGCCGGAGGAGAGCCGCTGCGCCTGGGAGTCGCGCGAGACACAGTAGAGAGCCTGCGCGAGAAGTTTAGCGTCGCCATGCAGGCCGATCTAATCCTGACCTCGGGCGGCGTCTCGGTGGGCGATTTTGACCTGGTGAAAGATATTATGCGAGAGCAGGGTTCTGTCGATTTCTGGCGCATCAATATGCGGCCCGGCAAGCCTGTGGCCTTCGGGCGCATCGGCACCGTGCCTCTGCTCGGTCTGCCCGGCAATCCGGTATCGACGGCCGTCACCTTCGAACTCTTCGCGCGCCCACTTATCCGCAAGCTGCTGGGCCATACGCGGCTGCTCCGGCAACTGGTGGAGGTTATGGTGGAGGATGGCATCGGGGAACGGGTCGGGCGCCGCCACTATGTACGCGCGCGGGTCGAGTGGCGGGCAGGACAGTTAGTCGCGTACACGACAGGAAACCAGGGCTCCAACATCATGACCTCGCTGCTAGACGCCAACGCATTTATCGTCGTGCCGGAGGGAGGCACCGAGATCAAAGCCGGGGCGAAGGCACAGGCCATGCTGCTCGACTGGCCGGAGGCATAGCATACGGCACGGCATCAGCGCGCCAGGCGATAGCGCAGCTGGTCACGCGAGATATGTAAGAGTGCGGCGGCCTGCACCTGGTTGCCGTGACAGCGCTCCAGCGCTTCCTGGATGAAGACATGCTCTATACTACCGAGGAAAGACGGCAGGTCGATGCCGCCGGGAGGAAGGTGCAGTTGTGCGCGCAGTTCTTCCAGCCGCTGCGAGCTGTCCATACTTGCCCTGCACAGCCCCTCCGGCAGATGCTCAGGCAGGATGAGATTTTCATCGCAGAGAATCTGGCCGCGCTGGATGACGCTGCGCAGTTCGCGAACATTGCCCGGCCAGTGGTAGCGCGTCAGCAGGTCCATAGCTTCCAGGCTGATACGCAGCGGCGGCTCGCCCTCGAGGCTGTGCAGGCGTAGAAAGTGCTCGACCAGCGGCGCGATATCTTCAGGGCGTTCCCGCAAAGCTGGAAGCGAGATCGTAATGACTTTCAAACGATAGAAAAGGTCATCGCGGAAGGCCCGATGCGCCACAGCGCTCTGCAAATCAACATTGGTAGCGGAGATGACGCGCAGGTCTACATGCATCTCCCTGGTACTGCCGACGCGGCGAAAGCTGCGTGTCTCAAGGAAGCGCAGCAGCTTGGCCTGCAAGACCAGGGGCATGGAGCCGATTTCATCGAGGAAGAGCGTGCCGCCATCGGCGCGCAATACATAGCCATCGCGCCGAGCTTTGGCATCGGTGAAGGCACCGGCCTCCACCCCAAATAGCTCCGTTTCCAGCAGAGTTTCGGGGATAGCCGCGCAATTGATGTCCACAAACTGATAGGCCGCGCGGCTGCTGAGCTGGTGGATCGCACGCGCCACGACATCTTTACCGGTGCCGCTCTCCCCCTGCAATAGCACCGTTGTGTCCGGATAGAGCGCGACCTGGCGCACCATATTCGCAACCTGCTGCATAGCAGCACTGCGCCCTATCACCATACCACAGAGCGAAGCATACTCCTCAGCCTGTTCGGATGGCTGAGGACAGAATGCCGTTCCACTTCCCTTCACACATCTCCCCCTCGTATCCGGCTTGCCCTGGAAATTCAGCGGCCTCCCGCAGAAATATAGTCACCGAAATATGGATCTGCGGCCTCTCCGGGCATAAGCTGCGTTGACTGGGTTGCTGTGACCCAGCCACGGCCCGGCACAAATATCGCCCCGTTACCGCCATTGCCCCATTGTGAATCCGTCTCAAAGGGCAGCGAAGTCGCTTGCTGAGGGACCGGCATAGAAGGTGATCCTTGCAACGGCCCGGAGGGAGGCCCCTGCAATGGCCCGGAAGGTGGTGCCTGCAGCGGGGCTGAGGATAGGGGTGAAGTAGTCGCCGCCGCGTAACCAGGTGCGACATAACCATTCCCCAGGCCAGAGGCCATCATTTCCCGGGCAACCGGCGACATCTCTTCCACAGGTGGAGCAAAAGGCTGGGAGAGCGCGATCACATGCAGGGCGATTAATTCGCCAGCCAGGCGACACACCATATCAGGAGGCATATTCAGGTCCTGGCAGGCG
>JAFMRP010001026.1 GCA_017354095.1 Ktedonobacteraceae bacterium | reverse complement strand
CTTCTCATCGGCCACCGCTTTAGCCGCCTCCTGCGTGAGCGTCTTTTGTTCTTGAGCGCGAAACTGTTTGGGTGCGTTATCGGCCTGTTTCTCGACGGCGGTTTTAGCAGTGACCACAGCGCTAAAACGCAGATCATTGGCTTTTTGTAGTTGCTCTGGCGTAACTTCGGCGTCCTTGAGTTGTTTGTCGGCATCCTGCTTGCTCTGTTGCAACGAGACATCGCCCTCGGGCTTTGGGCCTGGAACAGCGTCCGCCGCGCCCACAGCCGGCGGTGCTGCCGGCGCTCCTTCAGCTGGCAGGGGGGTAACTTCTTTACCCGTCACCTTGCTCGGATCGGGGGGCTGGTCGGAGGCAGCCTTAATGCCGCCGCTAGCCGCCTCTTTCTGCTGATTAATATTGCCTGTCATAGCGCCTTTGAGCTGCTGTGGCTGATCGCCCTTCATGAAGTTTTCGGTCTCGCCGAGCGTTTTGGGCATGATCTTTTCAATTTCGGCGCGCAGCAGGGCAAGGAAACTATCGCTTTCCGGCTTCTTGCCTTCCGCCGCCTGCAAAGTGTCTACCTGATTGGCCTGCGCCCCTGCCAGCTTTTCATTGGCGGGCGGCTGCGCGGCGGCCTGAGCCTCGGCGGCTTTGCGTTGTGGCGAAGGGTGTTCTTTGCTTTTCGCCGCGCTCTTTTGCAGCTTATCCATCACCTTCTGGAAGCGCGGGTCCTGTGTGGCTTTGGGGTCCTTCAAAGTGACCGCCGGCCCGGCAGGAGCGGCTGCCAGCGCGGGCGAGGGGAGCGCGACACGCGATGGAGCGGCGGGCGGTGATGGCCGTCCTGGTTTTTGCGCTGGCTGTGCGGGAGCCGGAGCGGCGGGCGCGGGACCTGTGCGAGGGGCCGGAGCTGGCATTGTATGTTACCTCCCACTTCCCGGCCATGTCGCCAGGTAGGTACGGCGCAAGGGGCAGACCGCGCCAGCTTTACGATACTCGCGCTGCACAGCCTCCTCCAGATGTGCAGAGGCGAGCAGGCCACCATCATTCAGACCCAGCAGCGACGCGTGCAGCACGGCGTTGCGGATCTGGCCACCAGTCAGGTTGCAACGTCCGACAACCTCCCTGAGCAGCGCGGGATCGATAGCGTGCCCAGTCGGCAGGTGTAACTGCCAGATCGCCCAGCGCTCGCTCGCATCCGGTGGCAGAAAATCAACGACCACATCCATACGGCGCTGAAAAGCGCTATCGATGCGCACACTGGCATTGGTCGTCACAATCAAAATACCTTCAAAGGCTTCCAGGCGCTGAAGCAGGTAGTTGGTTTCCAGGTTGGCATAGCGGTCATTGGAGGTCTGCACATTTGTGCGACGTGTGAGCAGCGCGTCACCTTCATCGAGCAACAAAATAACATCCAGCTCTTCGGCACAGGCAAAAATCTGATTGAGGCTTTTTTCGGTCTCGCCAATATATTTATTCACGACTGACGAAAGATCGAGCCGGTAGAGATCCATCTGTAGTACAGAGGCCAGCAATTTTGCCGCCAGCGTTTTGCCCGTACCACTGGGACCGCTCAATAGTGCACGTACACCTGTGTTTAGCTGCTTGCTCAACGCAACGCCAACCGAGGTGTGCAGGCGCTCACGGTGACGGCAGCGATGCTCAAGATTGCCCAGTTCGCGCCGCGTCTCCTCATTGACGGACAGGTGGGTCCAATCGCCAGTAGTGGGAATATGCACAGCGAGCGTTTCCAGCGCCTGCCGGTTCAATGAGCGGCTAGCCTGCTGCACATCCACGAGGAGCACGCTGTCGCGATTCGCCAACGCGGTATATGATCGGGCCAATCCCGCAACACGATGAATATTTCCGCTGGTCATGCGAAAGCGCTCGCTGACCATATCAAGATCGCTGATTGTGTATGCGCCAGCGCTGCGCTGCCAGAGCTGGTGACGCGCCTTTAGATCGGGCATTTCTAGCGTGAGTGTCAGAACGCGCTCCGCCTCAGGCGTGCTCAGGCCACCCTGCTTGCCCAGAATGATACCCAGCGGGCCAGCATAGCTGTCCAGGCGCGGCAGTTCGACGCTTTCGCCAGGAGCCAGGTCGAAGACCAGGCATGGCAGCGCGTACAGCAATGTTGCCAGGGGACCGATCAGCCGCCAACGTTCAGCATCTTGTTTGCCGGCTACGTGCAGGAGCAGCAGGCCGCGTCCAAGCATCCGCGCCACCGCACCAAGCACGGTTCGCCTGCCGTTGTGCTGAGGGCCACGCACAACCAAAGCCTGCACATCACCAGAGCGCAACAGGTGAGGAATGCACTCCAGCGTCTCCTTGAGTGTATCCGGCAGAACGAGTGCTTCTACCGGCGCCAAATGGGCTGGCCCGGTATAGCGCAACCATGTAGGGAGGGTTTCGTGTACCTCTCCACGTAACGCATCCCACAGCAGGCTGGGCAATTGCAGCGCCCATTCAATGCGCGGCACCTCGGGGTTGATGACTTCGATCAGGCCAGATTTTTCCAGCTGTCGCAGCGTGGAGCGCGTTGCGGAGTGCTCTCGTCCCCAGGCATTGAGGAGGCCCACCGTTGGGCGATGCTGGCCAGGAGTGTTCTGCATTGCTTCAAAGAGCTGACCAAAGCGCGCATCTTCCTCAATCAAGCCGATGCATAGCAGGAGCGTCGTTGCTGCATGATCGAGGCCAGCAGCTTCGCGCAATGCACACAGGGGCAAATGGCCAGGAACGACCGCCTCCCAGTCGCGCAGAGCTTCCCACCACCATTGTTCCAGATTCTCGCTCGCAAGCCCT
>JAFMRP010001025.1 GCA_017354095.1 Ktedonobacteraceae bacterium | reverse complement strand
CCGCCTTACACCTTAAAAACGGATCGTCACACCAGATCTGCATAAAATAACCCCGCCGCAACTCGTAATCTCCTACCTTCGAAAGGGGGAATTTCGCCCGCTCTCCCTCAAACATCGCGGCAGGCAGCACCACTTGCCAGATTCCATCCGCTTGCTCCATCGGCAATATCCCATTGATCCCCCTCTCATCAAGCCACTCACTCCACACCTCATACGGCTCCAATCGCTCTTCGCTGCTCAACGCTACGGCTATTGCCCGCTCGCGATTTACAATACCCTCAAGATATGCGTCACGTCTACCGCGGATGCCTGTATAAACAAGGTAGCGCGCCCCCTGTAAACGACCAGGATCAACCTCGATAATATACATGGGTAGATAGGCCTGCTGCACACTCAAAACCTGTATCCGATACATTTCAGGTGGAATATTATAGTCATACCTATCCACGCGCGCCTCTAGCTCCTGTAAGGCTGCCGATCGCCAGAGCGACGGGCCGGTCATAATACGAAATCTATATCCTCCCCTCCTCAGTTGCTGAGCTTCAATAGCCTCCCTCGGTGAGAGGATATGCACGGCCTCTCTATGGTAATGCCCTTTCTGCAAAGGAGCGGAAGAAAAGCCATCAAAATAGAGACGAGTGCGCTTCTCCTGCTCGACGTACCGCTTCCCCTCTGCGATAGATCTCTGCCCCAGCTCCGTGATCTCCCAGCGTTCGTCAACACAGGTTACATGTCCGATTATAGACAAAAGATGCAAAATCTTCTGCACCATCACTTGATGGAGGCCAAAAAATCTCGCCAGCTCCTCTACTGTATGCAGGTCCCCCTGAACTATACCTCGCTCTACATACTTCTCCATCAATTCATATGGCCTGCTCTCTACTTGCACGGCTGTTGTCTCAACATCCCAGAGCGGAAAAAGTATAGCGAACAAGCGGACAGGCTTCACACTCCGCAGCATCTCGATAGCCCTTCTTGGATCATAGATTGGCAAGCCCGTTCCTGCCACGCTCATTGCCTCCCTTCCCCTTCTACTACACCCTGCAGCCTCTTCTGGCTCTCGGCAAAAGTGAGCAACTCACCATATTGCGCAGCATGTCGCTGCAAATCTACAATTATCTGGTTGAATCGAGATTTATTAGAGTGAGCAAGAGCCGCGAAGTTACCCACCACAACCAGTTGTTGCCGCGCGCGCGTCATGGCCACATTCAGCAGCCGCAAATCCTCAAGATAGCCGATCCTGCCTCGCTTGTTGCTGCGCGTGAAACCATAGATCACTTTGTTGCGTTCCCCTCCCTGAAATGAATGCACCGTAGAGACACGCTCCTCCAGAGCAAAATCATCACCGTCCAGGCGCTTTTTTAGCTCACGGATAATCAACCGGGCCTGCGCTCTGTATGGAACGATCACTACCCATTCCTTCTCAACTTGCTGATAAACAGCGGCCAGCTCGGCAATTAAAAGTGCTTCCGCTCTGTTGACATATCCCCTTTCGCCCAGGCTCTCCAACTGTCTTTGCTCCTGCTCCCAGCGGATATTCTCCGGCGCATCGGCTGTATTTATAGCCACAAATGGAGCGTGGAAAAGCGGGTCACGATCAATAATATGTTGCATTTTGTCGTCGCTAAATGTACGAAGTTGCCTCCCGTAAAAGTGTTGAGAGGCAAATTCAGCAATAACCTTCGGCATACGCCCCTGCTTGGTGAAACGCATAATATGATTCGCATCTTCTTTCGCGGTGAACAGCACCTCAAAAGCACTCTTGGTCAGCAGATCCTTCACCTGAGTGGCATCGATCTCTACCTCAAGCTCATCAGGGTCCTCCGCATAACCCTCCAACCAGTCCTTTACTTCGTTATCTACAAACGGTGGCAGCTGATGATGATCGCCGACCAGTACCGCTCGCTTCGCGCGCACAAGGGGCACCAGCAGATCTGGCAGGCCAATCTGACCGGCCTCATCGACAATCACCAGGTCAAACTCTATATCTTCCAAACCCTTGGCCGTAGCAGCCCCAATACAGGTCGCTCCTACCACATCAGCATAGCGCATCAGCTCTGGATAAAGCTGATCTGTCGGCTTTTTGAGCTCCTCTCGCCAGTCTCGCAACAATACTGCCCTGTTTTCCAATTGCTTGCGAGTCTGCCGATACCATGTCAAGTATCTCTGGAGCGTCATCGCGCCCTTTAACTCAATCTCTGGCTGCTGCGGCTCCAGGTCGACCATTATCGAACGCAATGACTGCGCGATCTTCCTCAATTCTTTCCATGTCTTCTCACATTCAGCCACCATTTGCTGAACATAACGGGCATACTGTTGATGTTCGGGGTCATCCAGGAGGGCCTGCTGTCCGCCCCGCTGCGCCTGGATCTGCTCTTGTAATAGCCGCTGCCTGTCAGCGTTCCCGCCTTGCAACAATCGCCGGCTTTCAGCGATGCCCCGCTCATAGTAATCAAACAACCACTGGAAAAACCAGCCGAGCAAGAACATCTGGCGCTTCCCCGCAACCCAGGTTCGCTTCCTTACCTGCGTATCCATACGTTTTTGCAACGCCGCCAGCATTAGCGCCATTTTTTGCAAGCCCACCTGACACCTGTTCCGCATTTCCCTAAATGGCGCCGTCAGCCGCTCCTCAATCTGTTCACGTCGCTGCCTGAGCGCTTGCAAACGAACTTCATCACCAGCAAGACGCGTCAGACCTTGCTCCAGCTGCTGATCCCAGATATCCATCTCGCTTTTATGCGAGAGCAACTGCGCAAAGCTGTTTGCCTGCTTCTCAGTGTG
>JAFMRP010001024.1 GCA_017354095.1 Ktedonobacteraceae bacterium | reverse complement strand
GAGCATGCCACCATAACCACACAGCCTGTTGAAAAACATCCATTCTCTACCAAGCAGACAGATAAGAAAACGCATCCTGTAAAAGCGAGCAAGCGAAAAATCTGCTTTTCCTTGCTCGCTGTAAAAGCAGCAAAACCAGAGAAAAGAGAGCTAGTGCCTCCCCAGTAGGTCCTGGTCGACGTCCCCATCCTCGTTTTTTGAGCAGACGTTTGAGATTTTGTCCGGCAGCCCGGATCAAGGCTTCACTATTCACGCGCCAGAGCCGTCGGAGGCGGAAACGCCTCATTCCATGCCAATCTTTTCCTTCAGCAAAGAGGGGTTCGACCCAGACACTCCGCTTGCGCATCGCTTTCTTGTAAGCTTCTGTTGGGTGATAGGTTCGGACACGTTCAAGATATTCTTCATCGACAGGACGGCTCAAACGTCGCCCTCGCGAACTGGTAGTACATTGTGCCTTTAATGGACATGCATTGCACACCTTTGCTTTTGCCCAATAGCGTCTGTAGTTCTCAGTGGAACTGGAAGCGGCATAGTGCAACGGGTGCCCATTGGGGCAGATATAGACATCATGCTCAGCATCATAGTGAAAATCACGTTGTCCAAAGAATTCAGTGCGCTGATCAAAATCAGGTAAGGGAACATAGGCACGAATATGCTGGTCTTCCAAGGCGACAATATTCTCGGCGGTTCCATATGTCGTGTCGCCGGTGAACTGTCGTGGATGCAGCCTCCACCTAAACCGTGCTCGAAAGATCAGGTCAAGCGCTGGCTGATTTTCCATCACTTCTGAAGGAGTAACCAAGACAGCCAGAATGATGCGCGATTTCCCTCCATCTACGACGTAGTGGGTCTGATAGCCCAAATGAGAGCCGTTTTTCAGTGACATGACGGTAGCATCAGGGTCCGTTCTGCTTATCTGGAAATCAGCCTGGCGCTGATAAGTTCCTCGGATGATCTCCCGATCTGGAGCCCCATTGCGCTCAATCCAATCATGGCGCTGGCTGTTCTGTTGAGTCAGTTCCGCCAAGAGCGGCTTGACGAGGTCGGGATGAAGCAGGCGAGGCAGGGGTGTTTCCCCTGTCGACTCATGGGGAGCAGCCAGAGGTTGAGGACAAGGAGTTTCCGAGATCTCGGAAACTCCTTGAGAGGCAAAGAGCGTTTTCAGATGCTCCTCAACAGCAAAACGGGGTTTGAGTGACTCAATCGAAGCATTGGCTTGGACTTTGGTGGCGTCAGCATACAACTCCTTTCCCCACACTAACCTCGCTTGCTGACACTGCTCGACAATTGCCTCAAAAAAGCGGCGAAAGATCTCGACCCCATAGCGGTTGCGAATCCGTGTCAGGCTGGAGTGATCGGGCAGCGCTTCAGAGAGATCGTATCCCAGATACCAACGTCCACTCAGGCGATCAGCTGCATGACGCATCAGCAGTCGCTCCGAGCGTATCCCCTCAAAAAACATCACAAGTTGGAGCTTGAAGAATACAACAGGATCAATTGAGGGACGGCCCCCTTGCCCATACTTCTCTTGCACAAACTCACGGACAAAGGAGAGGTCGAGCACTTTCTCCAGATGCCGATAAAAATGATCTGTGGGTACGAGAGCCTCTAGTGAGACGAGAGCTGGTGCCGCGCTCTCTCGGCTTTTCTGTCCCATCATGGCGGTTTTTCCCTCCGCTGCATTGATGTATTTCACCTTATCTTTCCAGTATGCTCCTCTCAGCAAGTTTTTCAACAGGCTGCATCATTGTTTGGGAACCCTGGTGTGTTTGGGAAGTTGGGCCACCTCAACAAGGATCAACGCACCCCGCATGAGCGGTCGTGGACCACGCGTGCCGCGTTTGGGATGATTCTGAGGGATTGCATGGAGATGGTGCCAGGCACGCACATGAACACGGCCATACTGGGAGTCCTCAGTGGGATACTCCTGATCAGGTTCGAGCCAAGTCGTGGGATCAGCGCAAGCAAACTGGTGTCCATGTCGTGGAGGTCGACCTGTGGCAGCCAGTTCAGTGGGATCAGCGTAAAAGCAGCGCCCAGATCGCAACCGGGTGAGGGCTGCTGCTCGGAGGGAACCCCAAGCCAAAGCCAGTGGTCCTGGTTCATAGCCTGCGTCAAAGACAAAAATGGGGAATGAAGCAGTGTCAGAAGCGTCTTGCAGCAGCTCCTTGATTTGCTCCACGGCAATGCGATTGACGTTGTCATTAGGCTTGAGGCGACGGATCTTGAGCGGAGCGGTCCCGCCTGTCGTGCGCAAAACTCACCTGGGCAATCCAATGATAGGCCCAGCCTGCCACCATGGGTTGTCCAGCCGAGTGACGGGAGGGATGATGATAAAAGGCACGTTCGGGGCTGGTTTCGGCGTCGCACCGAGCCCACACGCTCGCATCAACGGCGTAAATGAGTTCTTCTGCTTGCAGTGGATGCTGAGCCAAGAGTGTTTCGACCGCCTGACCGTTGATTTGCCCATCAACCAGAGCATCGTAAATGCTGCCCCAGCCTCGTTGAAAACCAGTGGCGAGACTCAGATGTGCTGGGGAGAGAACCGCGCCAGTGGTGAGCAGTGCATCAGTGAGGTCAAAGAGTGCATTGCGACGCCGATTGAAGAGTTGGTACATGTGCTGACGAAAGCTCGTCAGCGTTTCCAGGGAAGAGATATCCATGCCTCCAGTATCGCATATTCAACGTGTTTTGTCAGCTTTTACTTGCTTGGTTGCCCTCGTGGTTAAAACGCAAGCTCAGAGCCTGTAAAAAAACGTAATCATAAAACGAGCTGATCTGTTAAGA
>JAFMRP010001023.1 GCA_017354095.1 Ktedonobacteraceae bacterium | reverse complement strand
GTATGCTCGCTGACCACTGGCATTTCCCCTCCTTCTCAGCACATTTGTATTCCTACTTTTTACCAGCATTGTATCAAAAAACCTCTCATCAATGCTACCACTTATCTGTTTTATTGCGGGTTTGATAAAAAGAAGGGCTGGTCTTTTGTTTCCGTGATGGGGGAGGACAAATTTTCTCAGGGTATGATGCTGGTAATGGGAGGGGGTGCGAAATCCCGTACCGAAACCCTTCACAACCCTTCACACGGCCTGTAGAGCCGATGCAACCCTTCACCAAACCCTTCACAGTCCCTTCACAACCCTTCAACCCTTCACAGTTCCGGCCACCCGCAAGGAGTGGCCCTACATCTTGGGTGGGCGAGAGTAAGAACAGGCAAGTGTGCAGGGTCTGGCGAGTTGCCTCTGGGCTCCCATGCGCTCAAGCGATGGGCTACGCGAGTCACTGCACCGAGGGTCAGCTGGGTCAGCAGGGGACGAGGTGAGCTTATGGGGTTGGCAAAACCTGTATTGAAAAGCGGCTTGAGAGGGGGGATGAGAATGGATGGAGGGGCCTGGAAAACAACAGAACTAACACTTGTAACAGAACTAACGCTTTTTGGGAGGGGAAAATGATGGATGTACGGAACTAACACAGCAGCTCTTGAAAAAAGAACGATTATTGTACATAATTATTATGGAGTATTTACGTACCACAGGTGCTTGAAGAAGTTGCTTGTGGAGGCAAGAGGAGTTACATGCAAAGACGCACGGATTGCGCTCGTCCAATCACCGGTCTCCTCGTTCCACGCCCATTTCGCTATCTGAACGTGTTTGCGGCCTTGCTTTTCTTTGTCCTAAATGGTCTATACGACTACATGATTAGTTGTATATCTCTATCTGTCCCACACAACAAAAGGAGGTTTTTCCCTATGGTTGATGGTCGTCAGGATGGCAGCAAGATAAGTCATGATCAAGAGAGGCATGGAATCAGCCGTCGCCGGGTTATCAAGACAGCTTTTGGTGTCGCGACGGTAGTGGCTGCTGGCGGGCTCGAATTCTGGCGTCTCACGCCGAGCGCTCGCGCGGCAGGGGCTATACCTGATATTATCGGGTGTGATGCATGGGGCGCGCGGCCACCCAGTGAGCCGGTCGCGGTTCTGGATACCAGGGCCACAAAGATTCTTGTCCATCACACCGCCTATCCCAATTCGACGGACTACTCGCTTGAGCAGGCTTACTGGCTGGTGCGCGACATTCAGAATCTACATATGGATACCAACGGCTGGATCGATACCGGTCAGCACTTTACGGTGAGCCGTGGTGGTTATCTGCTGGAAGGGCGGCATCGCAGCCTGGAGACGCTGCAAACGGGAGATCGCATTGTGCGGGCTGCTCATTGTCCCGGCCTGAACAGCGAATCCATCGGCATTGAGAATGAGGGCACGTATATTGATACGCTGCCGACGGAGATGCTCTGGAACTCGCTGGTCAATCTATGTGTTTATATCTGCCAGCAGTACGGGTTCAATGCGAATAATATCTTTGGCCACTGGGACTTTAGAGATACCGACTGTCCAGGCATTGCCTTCTACAAGACATTCCCTGAGTTGCGGCGCCAGGTCGCGCAACGTCTCGGTCTTGTCAATGCCATTCCCGCGCGCACCTGGCCAGATCAGCGCATTACCACGACCGGGCCGGTGGTACGTGTCTTGCAACGCCTGCTTAATTTGCAAGGCAGCCAGTTAGTGGTAGATGGCAACTTCGGAGCGCAGACGGATAGTGCTGTGCGGGCGTTCCAGGCGGCCCGGGGCATTACTGCCGATGGTTACACGCGTAATGATACCTGGGAGAAGCTTGTCATGCCGCTCAAGAAGGATGCGCAGGGCGAAGCGGTAACCGCGATTCAAGAGATCCTGCAGCACAAGGGCTATGCGGTGACCGTGAATGGCGATTTTGATTTTGACACGATGAAGGCTGTCAAGGAGATGCAGGAGCTGCACGGCCTGCCACCCAATGGCCTGGTCGATGTTGATAGCTGGTGCGCTATTGTGGGTGGCATTCTCAAAGCCGAGTTTAAAACGCTGTAGCCGGGACGCAGGAGGGTTCAAGTAGAGGTTTTTTGGAGTGGAGTCTCGTGGCTGTAGGAGCAGCCTCATGAAGTTTCAGAAAATAAGAGGGATCTGGGTGTTGGTTGGGGTGAAGGTGCAGGCAAGGGCAGGATGGTAGGGTTGGGTGGGAGGCCTGCGGGCTCCCATGCGCTCAAGCGATGGGCTACGCGAGTCACTGCACTGGGGATCAGGAGGGTCAGTGGGCGAGGGGATCAGCCTACGGGTTTCCATGCGTTGCCTGTATCCCCTTGTCAATCCCACGGGATGCGCAACGAGGTCCGCTAACTGAACAATAATGGTGAAAAGGAAGCCCATCGGCTGGCATCATTCTGAAGGAAGAGGCAAGAGTTCTCGGCGCAACATCTTGCTCAGTTCACGCAAACCGTCGTGTTTCCATCATCAGTTCTTCCCGTCTTCTCGGACTGGGGCTCTCTTCTCCTGGTATTCCTGAGCGTGACTCATGCCACTGATTTTATCTGCCACTCATCCAGGACACTCGCTTTTGCCCGCGACTTGACCCTGACATGATGTCATAGTTTAGAATGCTCTTGACGAGATGAACAGGGAGGTGAGAGACCCATGAACATTGGCGAACTTGCACGCCAGACGGGCGTCAGTATTCGCTCCTTGCGCTACTACGAAACCAAGCAGTTGTTATCCTCTCAGAGGGAGGAGAACGGCTATCGCTCCTACGAGAGCACGGC
>JAFMRP010001022.1 GCA_017354095.1 Ktedonobacteraceae bacterium | reverse complement strand
AACTGAATGATGAGGTATCTGCCTCTATCTGCCATACGTGCCTGGCCGAACTACTGCTGAAGCGTGGCCAGATGGATGAAGCCGAACATGAGGCCCAGCAGGCACTCTCGTTCGCTCGCTCCAGCGGCGATACCCAGTCTCAGGGCCAGGCGCTGATTGCCCTGGCACAGATCCAGCACCAGCGTGGCGACTTCACCTCCGCTGACCAGCTCTTTACCCAGGCCCTGGAACTGTTGGATGCCTCCAATGTGCATGAAATCGCGGCCAGCGCCTATTTCCGCTTCGCTAACCTGCTCGAGGAACGCGGCGAGGTTCAGCGCAGCCTGAGTGCGATCAAAAAAGCCTACGAACATCAGCGTCTGGGTAAACGTACCGATCTGGAATAGGCCTCTGCCCCTCTGACCACTCATCCCAAAGGGGTTGGTCGGAAGCGGTAACGCGCTTTCCTCCCTTGCCCGGCCACTTTAGCAGCCAATGGCCGGCAAGGGCCGCTTTTGGCCCTTTCACGTTCCCTCATTGCGCTCAAGGCTCATTCCCTGTAAAATGAAGCTGATATATCTTAACTACAACACGTGTGTTCCCTTGCTAGCTTTCTGTAGGCGTGTGCGGGGATTTCGCACGTCAGAGCAGTCTGGAGGGTTTTTACCGCATGCCGTTTACTGCACATGATTTGCGATATCGGCCTGAGCAGAGCTACCCCCTTTTGTACGCCTATTTACATCGTAACGCTCAACGCTACCTGGGCGCATTCAAATATGACGCCTTTGAGGTTGATACCGTCATCGGTCACGTCGTTGAACAGCTGGTGCGCCTTGGCCTCTTCGGCGGCGGCGACAAAACCCCTCTCACAGCTCTGGATAACCTGTCCGATGCGCAATTCTATGCCTTCCTCAATCGTAGCGTGAAAAATAAAGCTATCGATCGCCTGCGGAAACGCCGCTTGCTGGTCAGTAGCGTGGCTGAGATGGAAATGGCCGATGAGGATGATGAAATAAACCCGCTCGACGACGCCGTGGAGTCAGTCTGGGGCTTCACTCCCTTCTCTACGCCCGAAGAAATCACCCTGCACCTGGCCTCCCAACACGAACTGCGCACCGTCTTAAAGCATTGCATTATGCTCCTGAGTGCGGCTCCTAATCAACTACAAGCGGTCATGCTCGAATTAAACGAATGCGGCGCGGAAGAGCTTGTCCAGAATATCGCCTCAGACCTCCATATCCCGTTGCCATCTGAGCCAGGACCCCATACCAGCCAGCATAAAGATCACGCCCATAAAAAATTACGCCATTGCCTGCAACAACACAGCTCAAATTTGACAGTCATCGTCGCTTTACGTCTGACTGAATATAAGCAACCCGTTTCCGGTACTGGTAACTACACTGTCGATCTTCATACACTGATGGGCGAAGATCTCTCGGAAATCGCTGTACGCACAGGCCTGGAAACACTTGTCTCTGAAGGCTTACTCGATTGGCATGGTGAACAGATCGTGGCTTTTACCTCGTCGCAAGCAAGACGGCTGGCACGCTTCTATAGAGAAGAAGAGTAGAGGCAATCGACTGTAGGAGGGAAATTTTTATGAACGAACAGCAACGCTTCGAAGGGGCACCTGATCCCCGCCAGGCATATGCCGGGCTGGCACGCTGGCTGGCGGAAGTCCTGCACCTCCCCGGACAGGATCGTGAAACAGCATCAACATCAGAAATATCACAGCCGGAGCTTGTATTTGATGGCGGTTATCATCTGCAATTCTATCAACAACTCCCCGATTTTATCATGGCTTTATTAAAAGGTGATCCACAGGCTGACATACGCTACGCTCCTCTGCTCTATCACCTGGCAGGCTGCGCCGAATGCCATCAGGGCTATCTCGAACTCTATAAGGCCCTGCACGCTGCCCTCGATCCAGATACGACTGTCCGCCCTCCATCAGGCACTCACACGTTCGCATCGATTCCCCAGCGTATGCTGGGCCATCTCTGCCAGACACTCATTAGCCAGGCCGAAGCCATACAACGCCACGCCCATCGCGGTAGATTACACGAACCAGCCGGAACAGAGCAGGCCCGCTCTCTCCTACAACAGGCCATTAAACTCAGTGCGCGTATCAATCAGGGCAATATCCGCCGCCAGGCTCTACAGGATCTTGTACGGGTCGCTACGCTCAGCAATGGTCCCGTTCCACCCCCTGAGCCGGATATACGTGCCTACACCTCGACGCTCTCCCTGGCAGGCGGCACCAGGCGCGGTAAACAACGCAGAATTACACGCTACCCCGATCCATTATCGCGCCCGGCACCCGAGCCGATCTACCTGCAATCACATAATCTCAATGGACGTATCGTTCAAAATGATGGCATGCTGGAACTGCATCTCCAGGATCTGGATGAAGACCTGCGTGGCCACTATGTCACTATATCGGTGCTGCTTGGCTCACTGCTTGAACCGGTTCGCTGGCTTGGCGGCAATCCACGCGCTATACGCAGCTCCTCTCCAGTCGATGCCCAGGGAGACCTCGTCACTCCTCTTGGACAGACTGAACTGCGCCTTGATGACCCCGAAGAGCATAATCTCCTCGAAGCTATCTTCTTGCTCCTCGAGGTCCGCGCCGCTGACTAAAATGATAGGGCAGCCTCCCCGGGCTGCCCTGATCGCCACTTCCTCCCCTACCCCTTTTCTGGCTCAAACGCTACTGTGCCACTTTTCCCACCCGCTTTCAGCGCGATATAAGCCTGCTCAACCATAATGGTCGTGTCTACCCCTTTGCACATGTCGTAAATCGTCAGCGATGCAATC
>JAFMRP010001021.1 GCA_017354095.1 Ktedonobacteraceae bacterium | reverse complement strand
GCCTTTCTCCTGGAGTTTCTCCGGAGCAGCAACGCGTTGTCTAGAAAGGGCCTTGTCCAGTTGCAAGAGGTGCCACCAGACGAGGGGAAAATCTTCTCCGTTCCGCTTGAAGATCTCTCTAGTGGCCGGCTTGTTGTCTCCTCCTGCGCCCGGCTGACCTTGCGTACGAGCGAAGAGATGGCTGAGCTCTACCAGGCTCGTTTCGAGGGATCGGTGCCGAGCGTTGCGGCCAAAGACGGAGTGGTCACTATCCGTTATCCACGGCGGCTATCAGGTCTGAGTGGAGAGCAACATCAGGCCGTAGTCACGCTGAGCCGCGCCATCCCGTGGCAGATTGTGATCCAGAGCGGGGGATCAGATGTCACTGCCGAACTGGGTGGTCTTGATCTCGCCTCCTTCGAGATCAAGGGGGGAGGAAGCAGGATCCATCTGGAGCTTCCCGTGCCCTCTGGCGTGGTTCCCATACGGATCAGTGGAGGAGGATCAGAGATCCTGGTTCGACGGCCTGCTGGTGTCGCCGTGCGGGCGCATCTCAAGGGCTGGGGCTCCGCATTTGTCTTCGATGATCAAACCCATATGGGCAACAACGTGTGGTTGCAAAGCTCTGGCTTTGAGCCAACTGCTCCTTATTACAACATCGAAGTTGCAAGCACCGGAAGTATGGTCACTATCACCTCTGATTGAGGTTTTTTTTATTCGTTGAGCGACAAATCGTGTCATCATGCGCCAGAGCCGGGTGAAACATCGTTGACACTTCACCCGAGCCCTGTTTTCTTTGTTTAGAGGCGATAGCCTTCTTCGCCGTGGACGGCCACATCGAGGCCGAGGGCTTCTTCCTTTTCGGAGACGCGCAGGCCGAGGCCGAGCCAGGAAATGACCTTCAGGATAAGCAGAGTCATCACGAAAGAGTAGACGACCGTGACGCTGACCGCCAGGAGCTGTACGCCGAGCTGAGCGGGATTGCCGAAGAGCAGGCCATTGTTGCCGAGGCTATTGATAGCCTTTTCCGCGAAGACGCCAGTCAGCAGAGCGCCGACCACGCCCCCCATGCCGTGAGCGGCCCAGACATCGAGCGAATCATCGATGCGTGTTTTGCGGCTGCGGAAGAGCAGCATCAGGTAGGTAACCAGGCCCGCGATAATGCCGATCGCGATACTGGCGACCGGTCCGACGAAGCCGCTGGCCGGAGTGATAGCGACCAGGCCACAGACCGCGCCTGTCGCAGTAGCCAGAGCGCTGGGTTTCTTGCTTTCGGCCCAGCTAAGCAGCATCCAGGTCAGGCCGGAGGCCGCAGCGGCAGTATTGGTTGTTACAAAGGCGCTCAGTGCCAGGGGGGAGGCGGCCAGGGCGCTGCCGGCATTGAAGCCGAACCAGCCGAACCAGAGCAGGGCGGCACCCAGCAGAGTAAAGGGAACGTTATTAGCTTCGACCGCCGAGCCCTTCTTATAGCCTAGACGGGGACCGATGACGAGGGCGGCGGCCAGGCCGGCGAAGCCAGCGCTGATATGGACAACGGTGCCGCCAGCGAAGTCCAGCGCGCCCAGGTTATGCAGCCAGCCGCCTGAGCCCCAGACCCAGTGGGCAATGGGATCGTAGACGAGCGTGCTCCACAGGAGGATAAAGACGACCAGGGAGCGGAAGCGGATGCGTTCAGCGAACGAGCCGATGATCAGGGCGGGGGTGATGATGGCGAACATAGCCTGGAAGATCATAAAGGCCAGCTGGGGAATGGTGCCGGCGTAGGTTGAATTGGGGGCGAAGCCAACGGAGGCCAGGCCAAAGAAATTGAAGCCGCCGATGACGCCACCGACATCGTTGCCGAAGACCAGGCTGTAGCCACAGATCACCCATTGCAGGCTCACCAGGGCCAGGATGAGCAGTGATTGTTTGATCACGCTGACGACATTTTTGCTTCTGACCATGCCACCGTAGAAGAAGCCGACAGCGGGAGTCATAACCATGACCAGCGCGGCGGAGGTCATGACCCAGGCGGTATCGCCGGTATTGATGGCGTTGGGGTCGAAGGAGCCAGCAGACGCGCCGGCAAAGAGCTTCGAGGCCGCACCAACCAGTACGCCAGCTGCCAGGAGGAAGATTGCTGAGATAATGAAGGTGCGCTTATTGGTGGGATGAGCGACATCGGTCCCGTTGGAGGACGTGCTTTCTACAACGGGGGTTGTTTTGACATTTTCGATAATATCCATGGACACTCAACCTCGTCCTAGTTTATCAGGATACGACACGCAAGGGAAGCTGTGTGATCCCGATACACATGGGCGCTCCCCCCACCGGAACCAACCTTTCCCGTCAGCACCGTTGCCGTCTGGGACTCTGACTACACATCTGCTTGTATCCTCATCCGGCGATCAGGATAGCTCAGTGCTGCCGCGCCGCAACGTGTATCAGCCAGGCTTTATGAGACTGAGTAATATGCACAATGACCAGTGCATAAGAGAAATGTACCATACGGACGTTTGGGTATGGATTGGCGAAAGTGTCTGAAGAATTGTGCCAATGTTTTGGGTAAAATGCACAAATCGCAGGGATGCGGCAAGGGAAACCGGATACTTTAACCAGAAACGCTGCAAGGAGTTCCATGAGAAGGGAAGTGATTTGGGGATGTGGGTACAGGTATATTGTTTGTTTTGTCCATATATAGGAAATAGTGTGTGCAGAAAAGGCATGATTGATATATATAAAACAGTTGTTTTGTGGTCAAAAGGCATACAGCCTTCCTATGGAATCTGCAGAACTTGACGATAATACAATGTGGAAGGATTGCTTCAGGATCTCTTCA
>JAFMRP010001020.1 GCA_017354095.1 Ktedonobacteraceae bacterium | reverse complement strand
ATGTGGGTGTTTCGCCGTCGCAGTTCCGCAATTTAAATATCAGGTGGAGGGAAGCAAAGTGAGATTAGCACTTAACTCGGACTATGGACTATTGAACTATTGAAGTATTTGTGATCTGCGGGCAGCTCATCTCGTGCACCCTGATCGCCTATGGTTTCGCGCGCTTCCGTTTCCGCGGTCGCGAGTTTCTGTTTCTGTTGATGCTGGCGACCATGCTGATTCCAGAGCAGGTAACGATGATTCCAACGTTCTTGATGTTCAGCAAACTGGAGTGGATCGACACCTACCTGCCGTTGATCGTGCCCACGTTTTTTGGCAACGCGTTCTATATCTTTTTGATGCGCCAGTACATGTTATCGATTCCAGTGGAGCTGGATGAGGCAGCAAAAATAGATGGGGCGAACGCCTTTCAAATCCTGTGGAAGGTCCTGGTCCCGCTGCTGCGCCCGCCGATGACGATCATCTTCGTGCTCACCTTTACCAGTGTCTATAATGATTTTATGGGGCCATTGATTTACCTCAACTCGCCAGAGAAGTTTACGCTGGCGGTTGGATTGGCGAACTTTGTGTCGAGCAAGGGGAGCGACTGGCATCTGCTGATGGCGGCATCGACAGTGGTGTTATTACCTCTGCTGGCCATCTACTACTTCGCGCAGAAGCATTTGATTGGTGGAATTGCCAACATGGGTTTGAAGGGGTAGGATGTGACGTTAGTGGGCATCGGCTTGTAGGCCGTGGCCACAGGGGTCCACGTGGACGGTGATGGTGGCGAGCCCTGGCTGTATATGGAGCAGCGCGTGACGAACGCCTTCGGCAATTTGATGGCTTTCGCGGGTGGGTAAATCTTCATCCACAGTGATGTGCATCTCGCTGTGCAGCCGGTGTCCAATCCAGCGCAGGCGCAGATTATGTACATCCTGAACGCCCGCAACCTGTGTAGCAGCCTGCTCCAATGACTCAGTGATCGCTGGTTCCACTGCATCCATGAGACGATGCCACATCGTCAGCGCGGTATCCTTCACAATGAACAGGATCGCCAGCGTGATCAGCAGGCCGATGATTGGATCGGCCAGTGGAAAGCCCAGGAGGCTTCCCAGCGCGCCAACGAGCACCGCCAGCGAGGTGAGGCCATCCACGCGTGCATGCTGGCCATCGGCAACCAGAGCGGCGGAGCCAATTTCCCGACCGACGCGAATGCGGAACACCGCTACTGCTTCATTGCCAAAAAAGCCAATGAACGCCGCCGCCACGACCCACCAGACATTGCGCAGCGGTTCGGGATGCAAGAATTTCATGAGGCTCTCATAGCCAGCCACCAGTGCGCTGGCCAGAATCATCAAGACGATAATCACCCCTGCCAGATCCTCCGCGCGCCCATAGCCGTAGGTATAGCGCCGGTTGGCCGCGCGGCGGCTCAGGAGAAAGGCGATACCTAATGGAATGGCGGTAAGCGCATCGGAAGCGTTATGAATAGTATCAGCCAGCAGGCCGACGCTGCCACTGATTGTGAACACGATGATCTGAAGCAGCGCGGTAGCGCCGAGGCCGAGCAGGGATATTTTGAGCGCCCAGAGACCACGGGCGCTGCTTTCGAGCGCCGGGTCCACTGTACCGACGTGGCTATGGCTATGCAAGAACGGAACGGCGTGCTGGAGTTTGCTCCACCAGTTCGTGTGAGCATGGTCGTGATGATGATGATCGTGACGCAGCGAAGTCATAGAAGTAGCTCTCTCCTGAACAGCACTGGTTACCTTGCTTCCATAAGAATAGAGGCCGCACTACGAGATAAAGGAGTCCAGGGCTCGTTTGAGATGGTCCCATTCCTGGTCGGTCATCTCTCCTGTCTGTGCATGGCGTAAGCAGGAGTCCAGGTGATCTTCAAGGACCAGGCGGGCCGCGCGTTCGATGGCGGCGCGCACGGCGCTCAGTTGGATCAAGATATCGGGACATGGCCGCCCTTCCTCCACCATGCGTTTAATGGAGGTCACGTGACCGGCGGTACGCGCCAACTGGGCGGTGATAGTTTTCGTCTGCTGATGATGATCTCCCATTAATATCCCCCCTACGGGGATACTATACCATATTTTATGTATTTATGCCACTGCCTACCCGTTATCGATTTTCCCAGGCGACCTCGTGTTTCTGCGCCGGGCGGAGTGAGTCGGGAGGCTGGTGTTATAATTGGTGTATGTCGTTATCATGTGTTATTTGTGAATGCGGTCATGTTAGAAGAGATTGTCAGCGCCTACATAGAGCAGCACCTGTTGCTTCCCGAGCAGGGCAGAGTAGTTGTGGCTGTCTCGGGGGGAGCGGATTCGCTGTGCCTGCTGCACCTGCTGCACAGGCTGTGTGGTCCTGGTAAGCGCTATCCTGGTACGTGGCTGCACGTGGCCCATCTCAATCACCGGCTGCGCGGCGAGGAGAGCGAGAGGGATGCTGTCAGTGTGGCCCGGCTCGCAGAAGCATGGGGGCTGCCCGCGACCATTGGCAGCGTCGATGTGGCGGCGCTGGCACGTAGCGAACGCCGCTCCCTGGAAGAAGCCGCGCGCCTGGCACGCTATCGTTTCCTGCGCGAAGTGGCTCAGGGTGGTCCGATCGCCATTGCGCACCACCAGGACGACCAGGTTGAGACGCTGATTCTGCACTGGCTGCGCGGTGGGGGTATCGGCAGTATGGTCGGGCTGCGGGCGCGGCAGCAGGATATCATTCGTCCTCTGCTATGCATCAACCGGGCCGACACCCTGGCATACTGCCGGCAGTATGGGCTGTCGCCCCTCGAAGATAGCAGTAATGCCGAT
>JAFMRP010001019.1 GCA_017354095.1 Ktedonobacteraceae bacterium | reverse complement strand
GGAGTGTGTCTGTGTCACTCAGCGTCGAGGAGACTAAAGCCCTGCTTCAGGAGGCGCCAGAGGCTTACCATACCCAGATCAACGATCTCTTGCTGACTGCCCTGGGACAGGCTTTCGTGAGGTGGACAGGCAGACAGACTCTGCTCGTTGACCTTGAAGGCCACGGGCGGGAGGACATCTTCGAGGGGATAGACCTGTCACGCACAGTCGGTTGGTTCACCACGATATATCCCGTGATCTTGTGCCTGGAAAAGGATTCCGGTCCGGGAGAGGACATAAAGTCGGTCAAAGAGCAGTTAAGGAGCATCCCGAACCGGGGCCTTGGTTATGGCCTGCTGCGTTACCTCAGCGGGGATGAAATGATCGCCGCGGCATTGCGCCGCTTACCGCAGGCTGAAGTGAGCTTCAATTACCTGGGCCAGTTGGATCAAGCGCTGCCTGCGGACTCGCCGTTTAAGCCGGCGCGGGAGTCTAGTGGGCCGGTCCATAGCCCGCGCGGGACTCGCAGGCATGCGCTGGATGTGATAGGGAGCATCGCGCGAGGCCAACTGCAGCTGGTCTGGACCTACAGTGAGAATGTTCACCGCCGTTCCACAATCGAGCGCCTCAGCCGGAACTATATCGAGTCGCTGAAGTCGCTCATTGCGCATTGTCAATCTCCTGAAGCAGGTGGATACACACCTTCGGATTTCTTTATGGCGGAACTCGATCAGGAAGGCCTTGATCAAGCATTTGAAGCAGTCGAGTTCGAAGAGAGATGAGTCAATCGCGTCCGAAAAGCAAAAATATAGAAGATACCTATCCTCTAACTCCGATGCAGGAAGGCATGCTGTTCCACAGCCTTTATGCTCCAGAGTCGGGTGTCTATATCACGCAGGTGACATGTACCCTGGTCAATCTGAATGTCCTTGCATTGGAGCAGGCCTGGCAAGATGTCATAGATCGCCATCCGATTTTGCGCACCGCCTTTGTCTGGGAAAACCTCAAAAAACCGCTTCAGGTGGTAGGCAGGCGGGTTGGCGCGCCGTGGGAGCGGCAAGATTGGCGTGGGCTGTCGGAGAGAGAGCAGGAGGAACGGTTCGGGGCTTATTTAAAAGCCGATCGCGCCCGGGGCTTTAAACTTTCCAGCGCGCCCTTGATGCGCCTGGCTTTGTTTCAATTGGGCGATGACACTTACAAATTCGTTTGGAGCCACCACCACATTCTGCTGGACGGCTGGTCCGTACATCTGCTTATCAATGAAGTCGCCTCCTTTTATGCAGGCATCTGTCAGGGCCGGAACATCCGCCTCAACTCGAGCCGCCACTATCGGGATTACATCGCCTGGTTACAACGGCAAGACCGGGCTGCCGCCGAAAGGTTTTGGCGGGAGTCGTTCAAGGGCTTTACCGCCCCAACTCCCTTGAGCGTGGATCGGGAAATAGGAACGGATCTGGAAGAGCGCTATGGCGATGAGCGAATTGGGCTGTCGGAACCCACAACGGCTGCGCTACAGAATTTGGCAAGGAGCCAGAAGTTGACCCTTAACACGGTGATGCAAGGCGTCTGGGCCATTCTCTTGAGCCGCTACAGCGGAGAGGAAGATGTAGTCTTCGGTAACGTGGTCTCTGGCCGCCCGGCGGACCTGCCTGGAGTTGAGTCCATGATCGGGCTCTTTATCAACACCTTGCCGGTGCGAGTGGATGTCTCGCCTGAGGCGTCGCTGCTACCCTGGCTGAAGAAGCTCCAAGAGCAGCAAGTTGAAATGCGCCGGTATGAATATAGTCCGCTGGTGCAGGTGCAGGGATTAACTGATATGCCGCGCGGCCTGCCTATGTTCGAGAGCCTCTTCACTTTTGAGAATTACCCCGTTGATCACACGGTAACGGAGCAGGACGTAAACCTCGAGGCCCGCGACTATCGTGTCATTGAAAGGAACAGCTTTCCCCTCGCCTTCGTGGTCGGGCAGGATTCGGAATTGATGCTAAGAATCATCTACGATCGCCGCCGCTTTGACGATGCCACGATTACCCGGATGCTGGGGCATCTCCAGACCCTGGTGGAAGGCGTGATCGAGTGTCATGAGCAGCCTATCTCCGACTTGCCAATGGTCACAGCCGCAGAACAGCGACGCCTTTTGGTGGCGGGAACAACAATGAAACGAATGTAAAAGAGGAGATACCCGTTATGAATATAATCGGCATAAGTGGATTGCATAATAGTATTGCCTACAGAAAGAAACGCTTCCCGAATCTGTTACCGCGACAATATCGGATCGTTTTCGGCCATGACTCGGCGGCGGCTCTAGTTACCCGAGACGGGATCCTGGCGGCTGCGGCGGAAGAAAGATTCTCGAGAGAAAAGGGCACGGATTCTTTCCCCGTAAACGCCATTTCATATTGCCTGCGTTCCGCGGTTATGAAGCCTGAGGATATTGATTACCTTGCTCATGGATGGTCGTTCGAACCATATAGATCATTTCACGAACAGCGGGGTGATCTGGCAATGGAGCAGTTTGAAGCAGTCTTTTCCAGGGAGGCTCAGACCAGATGGATTCAAGAGCATTTCCCTGCATGGGATTGGGCCGATAAGCTCATTCAGGTCCCGCACCATCTGGCGCATGCCGCGAGCGCATATTACGTCAGTGGGTTTAATGAATCTTTGATAGTCATCGCCGACGGTATGGGAGAGCAACATAGCACAACCATCGCCGTAGGCGAGGGAAACAAGATTAAGGTCATCAGGCAGGTCCCAGCGCTACACTCCCTCGGCATATTGTATGGCGTATTCACCCTCTATCTCGGATTCGAATTCAATTTT
>JAFMRP010001018.1 GCA_017354095.1 Ktedonobacteraceae bacterium | reverse complement strand
CTCTTTGGAGCCTATGACATACGCGGCATCTACGGGCAGAATCTCACCGACGAGGCTGCTTATCATATTGGGCGCGCGGCAGCTCAATACCTTAATGTTCCGGAGATCGCCGTTGGTCGTGATATGCGTGTCTCTTCACCTCAGATTGCCAGCTCACTGATTCGCGGCATTACCGAACAGGGCGTTAACGTGGTTGATCTCGGGCTGGTAACGACTGACGCGCTCTACTTCGCCGTGGGCAAATTTGGTTATCATGCCGGCGTCATGGTGACAGCCTCACATAATCCGCGTGAATATAACGGTATGAAATTCTGCCGCGCCCAGGCCTATCCCATCAGCAGAGATAGTGGGCTGGCCGAAATTCGCGACCTGGCGATCAGTGGCGACTATGCTCAGCCCGCAGGTACAGGTACAGTGACCAGGCGTGACATCACCGAAGACTATGTTCAGCATGCGCTGTCCTTTATTGATGTTGGTAAGATCAAGCCGCTGAAAGTGGTCATCGATGCCGGCAATGGTATGGCAGGCATGATGATGCCACACGTTTTCAAGTACCTTCCCTGTGAACTGATCCCACTCTACTTTGAACTGGATGGCAGCTTCCCCAATCACCCGGCCAGCCCCATCGAGCCGGAGAACATGGTTGATCTGCAGGCGAAAGTGCGCCAGAGCGGCGCCGATCTTGGGGCCGCCTTCGATGGTGATGCCGATCGCATGTTCCCGGTCGATGAGCATGGTAATCTCATTGATGGCTCAATGGTGACGGCCATGGTCTCTGAAAGCCTGCTGGACAAGCAGCCGGGCTCTACAATCCTCTACAACCTGATCGTCTCCAGAAGTGTCCCCATGCTCATTAAAGAGAAGGGCGGCACGGCGGTGCGCACACGTGTTGGGCACTCCTTCATTAAAGAAGAGATGCGCAAGCAAAACGCTATCTTTGGCGGTGAGCACTCCGGGCACTTCTACTTTCGCGACAACTGGTATGCTGACTCGGGCCTGATCTCACTGCTAATCATGCTGGAACTGGTTTCGGTCGAGAATAAGCCCCTGTCGGAGATTATCAAGCCGCTGGATAAGGGGGTGCGCAGTGGAGAGATTAATAGCAAGGTAAGCGATGTTCAGGGCAAGCTGCAGGCCCTGCGCGAGCGCTTTGGCGCTGAGGCGAAGTCGGTCGATGATCTGGACGGTCTGACCTTCGGCTATGGTGACTGGTGGTTCAACGTGCGGCCTTCCAATACCGAGCCACTGCTGCGCCTGAACCTCGAAGCCGATAACCGGGCGCTCATGGAGCAGAAGCGCAACGAAGTGCTTGCTTTCATCCGCGGCTAGCGAGTGCGAGTTTTTCGTGTGTCGATGCAAGGATCACTCATAGTAGTCTGGGGCTTTCTTGAGCGTCTCCCACTGCTGGCCATCGTGGCCAAAGACGACCAGCTGCACGTGCTCGCGCTCAACCAGGTCCAGCAGTTTGCGGGTGCTGGTGCGCAGCTGTTCTTCGTTATCATCCATCGGCCATGCCTGGCGATCCGGGGTAAAGAGGTGTTGCATGACAACAGCATCGATTGCTAGCAGCACCGCACCGGTCTGTGGGAGTTGCACCAGAACCGACTGGTGTCCGGGTGCGTGCCCGCTGGTCTTGATCAGCGTCAGGCCAGGCATCAGCTCGGTATCACCATCGATCAACCGGTAACGCAGATCCGGGTGATCCCAGTGAGCGCGTGCGGGCGCGAAGCGCGTGTGCCCGCTGCGTGCCAGTTCATAGTGTTCGCGCTGGACCACGAGTTCGGCCTTCGTAAAGGCATCGTGATAGCCAGCATGATCCACATCGAAATGGGTGCAGATCAACACATCGATATCATCGGGGCGCAGACCAAGATCGGCCAGGTGCTCGATCACATTTTTCCTGTCATCGTTTGATGGCATGCCCGGTAGTAGCGATGCATCGGCTGCCAGCCCGCTATCGATCAGGATATGCTTGTCATCACTGGTCTTGACCAGGTAGCAGACGCAAACCATCGACAGCGTGCGGCCAGCTGCTACCGGGATCGTCGCGGTAGACAGCTGCAAGAGGTAGAGTCGCTGTGGCGTCGCGCTATTGGTTGTCATCCATGTAACCCTTTCTTGACGAAGCCGGCCCCCCGCAAGGGAGGGCCCTACATGTCCCGTGGGCACGAGTGAGATGGCCCACGATCATTTGTCAATGTTCATCAGGCTGCGAGCAAAAAGAGTATAACGCAAAAAGAGTCAGGAAAAATCGTCCAAAGGGACGATGCGTTCAGGGGCAAAATATGGTAATGTAAAGACACAAAGAAGGCAGCAGCTTTCTATACATGGACTTCATAGCTATACTGCACAGAGAGATACTGCTTCAGAAACACCAGGTCGAGCGCATGCATATTCGCCGGCCCCGAGAACACGATCTGCCCCTTTACCCCCCTGGCATTACCCTTTATCGTCTCCGGCAGCGTGCTGGCTAGCGGGTATTGATTGTAGCCGTTAATGGCGAGCCGGGCATAGGTGTATGCTGGTCCAGGCGTGACATCACCGCCGTTGGGATTATCCACCGAGAAGTCGAAGATATAAAACTGCTGTCCCGCCTTGCATTGCGTCCCCTGGAAAGCGTAGCGCACCTCGACACTATTCAGGTGATAGGAGAGAGAGTAGTTGATAAATTTCCTGGTGAAGATGTAGTTGAATGAGAGAGCCTGCCTGACCGTTTTATCCGCATAATGCCTGGGGTCAAAGCTACCCTTGAAGGGAATCTTCACCAGCGACT
Organism: Ktedonobacteraceae bacterium; assembly: GCA_017354095.1. Lineage (GTDB taxonomy): Bacteria > Chloroflexota > Ktedonobacteria > Ktedonobacterales > Ktedonobacteraceae > Bu33. The sequence goes on along the minus strand of JAFMRP010001018.1, from coordinate 27 downwards.
CTTTGATCGTGGTATTACCCAACTGCA
>JAFMRP010001017.1 GCA_017354095.1 Ktedonobacteraceae bacterium | reverse complement strand
GCCGCCAGCCATACCGGCGGCAATGGCCACATCACAGGAAAACTGCTGGATGGCACGAACAAAAATGCTCCCCTGGCGGGACAAAAGGTTACCCTTCAGATGGCGCAGGGATCTAACGCGCAGGACCTGGCCACCGCCACTACTGATGCCGGGGGGGCTTATTCCTTCTCCAATCTGGCGACGGATAAAACGATCACATACGCTCTCTATATCCGTTACCAGGGCGCGCAATACGTCTCCGATCTGATCACGCTGGCCACAAAGCCTGAGCAGCAGGCCAACCTGACGGTCTACCAGGCCACCTCCAGCAGCGACCGGCTGGCGGTCCTGCATGCTTCACTGCTGCTGCATGAGCCTGATACCAGGAAGGGCACGATCACCATTTCCGAAATCTTCTCTTTCAAAAACCTGGACACGCACGCCTATGTCGGCTCCCTCGATGCCAGTAAAGGCAAGCCCAATGCCCTGCTCTTCTCGCTGCCAAATGGTGCGAGCTCCGTCAAGCTCGGCGGCGGCTTTGAGGGCTACCAGGTTATCCAGGTCGATAGCGGCTTCGCTACTGACGCCGCTGTGCCGCCCGGCGACTCGCAATTCTCTTTCTCCTTCGAGGTTCCCTACCATGCCGCGACCTACGATTTCGCCTATACCGCCATGTATCCCACACTTGACCTGTCGGTACTGGTTCCAACGGGTCTCCAGGCCAGCTCGGGCGCGCTCTCTGCGCAGGGCGTGGTCACCCAGGAGCAGCGCCCCTATCGTGTCTTCGATACCAAACAACTGCTGCGCCAGCAAGCGGTACATCTCAATCTGAGCGGTTTGCCCACTCCCGCTGGTGCTGCTGCGCCCGCTCCTGTGAATACCGGCTGGATCTGGCTGGTAGCAGGTATTCTTCTCATGGTCGCGATCCTCTTGCTCACTGTTATGATCTCACGCTTCCTGCCGTCCTTTGGCCGCAAACGTGGAAAGGGTTCCGCTTCGCGCCAGCGCTCGAAGTCGCGGCAGCAACGGCGAGCGGCCAGCGGGCGCGATGAGACGAAACCGCGCGAAGCGAAGAAAGCGACTGATCGCAGGCAGGTATTGCTGCAAGAACTGCTCGAACTGGACAAATCCTTCGAGGCTGGCAAACTGAACAAAGCCACCTATCAGGAACGGCGCGCGAAGGCCAAAGCCCGCCTGCGCCACCTGATGAGTGAAGAGGAGGCCGTGAGCCGATGAACGGGCGATCCGAGGTGGTAGATATGGGAGAGGTCGGAATAGAAAAAAATGGGTCAGATGCGTATGTACAGGAGCCATTAGTCGTTATCCGTGGCCTCAAAAAGAGTTTCACCTTAAAGCCGGTCCTGCGAGGCATCGATCTCACGCTGTGCCCTGCGGAGCGTGTCGCCCTGCTGGGCGCCAACGGGGCTGGTAAGACCACCCTGCTGCGCATCCTCGCCGGTCTCACCCGGCCAGGCTCAGGCAATATCTCCATCTCCGGCCTGGATAGCGAGTTTGCCGCTCACCAGATCAGTCATCTGGTAGGTCTGGTGGCCCATCAGCCCTATCTCTACGAAGAATTGACCGCCCTGGAAAATCTGCTTTTCTTCGCTCGTATGTACACGGTCAGACATCCGCAAGATCGCGCTCGTGAACTGCTGCGCCGCGTGGGACTGGAGCGGCGCGGCAATGAACGCGTTGCGACCTTCTCGCGTGGACAATTGCAGCGCCTCGCCTGGGCCAGAGCCCTGCTGCATGCTCCTTCCCTCTTGCTGCTCGATGAGCCCGATACCGGGCTGGATCAGGAGGGGCACGCGCTGGTAGATGCCCTGCTGGCCGAACATATCGCCAGAGGCGGCAGCGCGCTCTTTACTACCCACCAATATGAGCGCGCGCTGGCTCTCAGTGATCGCCTTGTCATCCTCTCCAATGGGCGTATCGTATACCAGCAGGACAGCCGTAACCTTGATCTCGCCACCCTGCAGAGCCGCTACCGGGAGGTGACGTCATGAGCACTTTTTTCACCCAGGTAGCCATGATTCTCTGGAAGGATATTCGCTGCGAACTGCGTAGCAAACAGACCTGGATCGGCATGGCCCTGTTCGCCCTCATCGTCCTGGTCATCTTCAATTTTGCCTTTGATCTGCGCGTCGAAGATAAAGCCGCTGTGGCGCCTGGTGCGCTCTGGGTCGCCTTTATCTTTGCCAGCATCCTGGGCCTGAGCCGCACCGTCGCCGCCGAGCGAGAATATGGCTCAATGGATCGCCTGCTGCTTTGCCCTGTAGAGCGCCCCGCTATCTACCTGGCTAAACTGCTGGGCAACCTGCTTTTTATCGGTGCCGTAGAAGTCATCGCCATTCCAGTATTCGTAGCACTATTTGACGTGCGCCTGCTGGTAGGAGCCTTGCTGCCGATCATACTTTTCGGCACTTTGGGCATCGCTATCATCGGCACACTATTCTCGGTCATAGCCGCAGCCACACAGGCTCGCGAACTGCTGCTGCCTGTCCTGGTCTTCCCCCTGGTCGTACCAGTCGTCATAGCGGCCGTGCGGGCCACAGGCGCGCTGCTGGCACCATCGCCCAACGAGCCTCCCTGGCTGGCACTCATGATCGCATTCGACATCATCTTTCTCACTCTCTCACTCCTCCTCTTCCGCTACGTCGTCGAGGAGTAAACACAAGCAGGAGTGGAGAGGGTGGCAACCCTTTGCCTGGGCTCGGGACTGGGCCCCGACCAACTCTTCTTCCGCTACGTCGTTGAGGAAGTAACCAAGGAGGTGCAGGGGCACAACTCCTGCTGAGGGTTCGGAGCTGTGTCTCCCATTGGCG
>JAFMRP010001016.1 GCA_017354095.1 Ktedonobacteraceae bacterium | reverse complement strand
CCGATGCAGACCGCTCTACGCCTGGGCACCCAGATCGCACAGCGTATACGCGCGCTCAATCCCGGCGCCCATATCTGCCTCTATGGTCTCTATGCGCTGCTCAACGCCGATTACCTGCTGAGAGAAACGGTTGATTCAACCATCGGCGGCGAATATGAGACGCCACTGCTCAGGCTGGTCGAAACGCTGGCCAATGGCGATGACAGCCCGGTCCCCGGCGTGCGCACCCGCGCCAGCGCCAGCGCCAGCGGGCCGTGGATCGAACGCACAACGCCAATCACACCAGAACGCCGCCACCTGCCCGCGCTGGAAAGCTACGCCCGCCTGCAGTGGGGCGACGAACTACGCCTGTCCGGCTATACCGAAACAACCCACGGCTGCAAACACACCTGCCTGCACTGCCCCATCACACCCATCTATCACGGGCGCTTCTTCGCCATTCCCGTCGATCTGGTGCTGGCCGATGTCCGCGCCCAGGTGGACCAGGGCGCACGCCATATCACCTTTGGCGATCCCGACTTCTGGAATGGCCCCACGCACGCTCTGCGCGTCGCCCGCGCCATACAGCGCGAGTTTCCCGGCCTGACCTTCGATGCAACCATCAAAATCGAGCACCTGCTCAAGCACCGCCACCTGCTGCCGGAGATGCAAGAGCTTGGCTGCCTCTTCGTCGTCTCAGCCGTCGAATCGCTCAACGATCACGTGCTCCAACAGCTCGATAAAGGCCACAGCGCCGCCGAAGCTATCGAAGCGTTCTCACTGCTGGCCGATACCGGCATCGCTCTGCGCCCGTCGCTGCTGCCTTTCACGCCCTGGGAGACGCTGGAAAGCTATATCGAACTGCTCAACTTTTTCGAGCAGGGCCACTTCATCGAGCATATCGACCCCGTCCACCTCTCGATCCGCCTGCTGATCCCACCCGGCTCTGCACTGCTGGATGGCACGGAGAACCAGCGCTGGCTGGGCGATCTCAGCGAGCAGGACTACACCTATCGCTGGCAGCATCCCGATCCACGCATGGACGAGCTGCAGGAGCAGGTCGCGCAACTGGTGGCGCACGGCGAGAACTGCCAGGCCGAGACCATCACGACCTTTTTCCAGGTCAAGGCCCTTGCCCTGGCCATGCGCGGCGAACAGGTGGATGTCGAGCAGGCTGTGCAGCGCTACGGCGAACGCAGGGTGCTGCCGCACCTCACCGAATCCTGGTTCTGCTGCGCGGAGCCGCCCACACGCAAGGTGGTGCAGCACTCCAAAAAGCGCAAAAGCCTGACAGTACTATAATTTACCCTCGCAGCAGCTCTGGCAGTTCGGCCAGGCTGTTCAGGCAAAAGGCAGCCGCGTGCTGCTGTGGGGGTTGCGTGCTGATCAGGATAGCGCGCGCTCCCACCTGCGCAGCCCAGCCAACCACCTGCGGGCTATCATCCACAAACAGCGCATCAGCGGGCGCCACACCACAATCGGCCAGCAGCCGCTCGTAATATTCCGGCCCGTTTTTGAACGCACCAATCAGATTCGGCCCGTAGAGCCGGCCAAAGCAGTCGCGCACCCCCATACTGACCAGGTAGCTCTCCAGGTCATACGAAGGCTCGCCGGAAGCCGTATGCAGCGTATAGCCCTGCTCGTAGAGAGCACGAATGGCCTCCACCACACCGGGAAAAGGGGCGCTGGCCTGGCTCGTAATCCTGGCATTCGCGCGCCGTGCTAACGCTATGCACTCCTCTTCAGGCGGCGCCGCCACACCCACCACCTCACACATTCCGCTCAGCCAGTCCAGAAAATAGCGTCGCTCAAAATCAGCGTAATCGCTGGCAGCCTGCAGGCGTGCTTCCCATCTCTCCGGCTCAAACAAATGACCCGTGAATACCCGATTCGCCTCGCTCCAGGCTTCCCGCGTGCCACCGAACAGCGGCGCGAAAATCTCACCAACCAGGCGGCGCCATTTCATCCCTCGCTCCTGGTTATTATTCATCACTCCCCCATCATCCAGAAAAATAATCGGTCGCGACACGTTACGCTCCTCCTTGCGCATATGCAACATACCCTGCCTTTCAGGGCACATCGCGAGAAGATAACACAAAAACCTCCCCCTGTCCAGCTTACAAAAAACCCTCTGCTATGAGTGCCATTAAACAGCCGATTGTAAGCTGCCGGGTGGATAGAGGAAGCGACGCTTGACAGGCAGAAACGCCCTGTGATAAAGTAAACACGTCTTTTCAAAAAGCAAATAGCAAGTATACCACAGCAAATATATCGATGAAGCAAGGGTGAAGCGCTGACAACTCCTCCAACAAATATTCATTGTCAGCGTTCTTGCTCATCGTACGAATGTGTTCGAGCCGCATGCGGCGCACGGCGAGGAGAGAGAGTAGCAACAGAAGCTCTCCCGTTCCCCTTTTCTTCTCCGTGAAGACCGTTCGTAAACAGGTGTGCAGCGTATCTACCGCGCGAGAAAGCTGGGACTTGTTTGAAAAGATTCATGCTCCTCTTTCACAGGTGGAGGAGGAGAGAATTTTTTGCAAAGGTAGAACACCTCCATGAACAAATCAGCTGGTCCTACAAACACGTCTGTAGGACGCACGTCTCTCGTGCTTCTTCTTGTTATCGCCCTTTTGAATACGATGGGTATCACGATCATTGTACCTATTGTTCCATTTCTCACGGTCCAGTACCTGGCTCATCCGAATACTCTCGCCGTCATCGTAGGGTGGCTGACCGCAGCCTATGGGATCTGCCAGTTGATCGCTGCGCCAGGTTTAGGCGTTCTGAGCGACCGTTTTGGGCGACGCCCCATTCTCTTCATCTGTCTG
>JAFMRP010001015.1 GCA_017354095.1 Ktedonobacteraceae bacterium | reverse complement strand
CCACAGGTCGGCGCGCTCGGCGGCGATGACACGCTCCAGGAATGGCTGTTGCTCCACGCCTACCCATAGATAGTCCAGGTGACGATCGAGATCCAGTGCGTCGCGCAGCATATCGGGATGGTAGCTATCGGCCTGGAGCAGCTTATAGGCCTGGGTCGGCCTCATCAGGCAGCGAATATCGTCGTTGGCGAAACGCGGCAGCACCTCGTGCAATAGTGCCTCGCGATGGCGCAGCAGCAGACGATAGGCAGAGACAAAGCCCTCGATCACACTGTCGAAGTATTCCAGCAGATCCACGTCCTGGCCATTGAGCCGGGGTCGCGGGCTACCGGCCATCATCAACTCTCCGCGCTCACGGCCAAAGCGCATCTGATCGGTCCCAACTCCGGTCAATGTAGGCACTGGTCTAGGCGACATTTGTCCGGCCTGATAGCCCAGGCCGCTGTAATCGATGCCCTCGGCATCATCGCCGGACCACAGGCGCTGCGGCAACAAACCAATGGCCAGCACCGAGTGATCGATGAAATCCATGCCGGGGTAGCTCTGCAGCATCGGATCGTGGGACCGCATCCGCGGATGAAAGAGGGCTTCCAGGTCGATCAACACGGGATATTCTCCATCAGCGATCAAGTTCTCCGCATGGAAATCGACCGCCCCCAGCGCATATAACACGGCCAGGTAGCCTCCCTGGCGCTGATAGAAGCGCTCCACCTCTGTTGAAGAGGTGCAGGAAGAGGGCTCAATAAATTCAACCCAGCCATATGTTTTTTTATTGATCAGTTTGAAGGGGCGAAATATGGGTTGGTAGCCCTGCTCGTTCAGCCAGGCAAGCAGTTCGTGGAAATGCTCATCAATAGAGAGCGAGCGTGGTTTATAGACCAGGCGGAAGCCGGAGTTCCAGGACAGGATCGTGACGCTATTGCCGCCTCGATGCGAATCGCCCTTGCCGGTCTGGATATCGACCAGTGGGCCGAGGTCATGTCCAGCAGGTACAAAGGCGGCCTGGATCTCTTGCCAATCGGCGCAGAGTCGCTGCAACAATTCCAGCGAGCGATTCACACTCTGCTCAATCGTCTCCAGCAGCAGGCGTGCCAGCACGGGATATTCTTCCAGCAGGGGCCAGAGCCCGCCCTGTCCCAGGTAGCGAAGAAAATACTGAAAACGTTCCTCTGGTGTTTCTCCCTGCAGACGCCCCTGCACGCGCGCGACATTTAGCTCTAAAACTACGGTTTTCATCATTATCGGCAAGAGACACTTGACAGCGCCAGCCAGTAACAAAGGCAACGTTGACTCAGGTTCGAAAGGAAGCACCTTGTATTGCAGGGAAAGCGCCTGTACCCCTGCTCTCAGGTGTTGCAAACCATTTTTTAAGAGGGGCATCAGAGCCACAAGGAACATGGAGATAGAAGCCTGCCCACTGTCGGAGAGTTGTGGTATCACAAATTCATCATGGTTATCGTGTTGAGCAATCTGTTTTAGCAGTGTGATCCAGCGTGCTTCTGGTTCTGTTTGCGCGAGTCCGGCACCAGCCAGCAGGTGTAATAGTTCTTCTTCGTGCAGCCCATCCGCAGCCAGGCGGCGGGCAAAATATCCTGCTTTGTTAAAGGGTACTTGCTCCTTCCAGCGCTGCAATTTCGACCTGGCCAGGTCATCAACGGGTGAGGGGGAGCCATGCGTGGATTGCCGAAGTGAAGATAGGCGTTCAGCCAGGGTACTGGCGCGATACCAGACTTCAGTGTCCTGCGTTGTCATCATCTCTTTCATACCAGAATCCATCCTTTGTGAGCGGTACACAGCATATCGGGGGGAGAAACGTCAGCTAGCATTGCGGGAGGGCCATGGCGCCGCGAGGCGTCTTAACCCTCCGTTTATAGTGGTTGATCAGTCTTCTCTCAAGGTTATTAGCAATCTGAACCATTACTATTAACGCAGACCGCGAGAATTATAGTGTTAAGACAGATGAGAAAAGCAGTCACGAACTGGTTGTCACCACGACCGTGGCTGCCACCCCGGGCACCATGCGCGGCTTCGAGCTCTTCTTCCGATAGTTCGAAGGAACCAGCGGGATTTTCCGGCAGTTGGGCCAGTTCTTCCGCGGTCAGATTACTGCGATATAGTTCGTCTTTCCATGCGCGTATAATATCGAGTTTCATATCAAGAGTTCCTTTCCTGATTTAGTGCGTTAAGGTAATATCCGATTTCTTCAAAAAATTAAATTGTGCAACAATCTAGTCGTCGTTAATGCAAACCGCAAGCACAACGGTGTTGGTACAGATGAAAAACGCGCTCACGAACTGGAAGTCGCCACGATCATGGTGGCTGCGATCGCCCCAGCCATCCCGACCGTCCCGACCATCCCGGGCGCCATGAATGCGCTCCAGCTCGTCTTCTGAGAGTTCGAAGGCGCCAGCGGGATGCTCTGGCAGTTGGGCCAGTTCCTCCGCGCTCAGACTGTTGCGATAGGTTTCATCTTTCCAGGCTCGTACAATATCAAGCTTCATGTCAAATGATCCTTTCTCATAAAGATGTTATACAACTGGTATGGGATGATTACTCGCATTTTTGGCGATAGCACCCCATACCTTTTTTTTACCGAGGTATGTAAAATACCTAGTTGTTGTTAATGCAGACCGCCGCCACAACGGTGTTGAGACAGATCAGAAACGCGGTCACGAACTGGCGGCTGCCCTCGTGGCTGCGGCCACCCCAGGCGCCGTGAACGGTTTCCAGCTCGTCTGCTGACAGCTCGAAGGCGCCAGCGGGATTCTCTGGCAGTTGGGCCAGTTCCTCCGCGCTCAGGCTGTTGC
>JAFMRP010001014.1 GCA_017354095.1 Ktedonobacteraceae bacterium | reverse complement strand
ATCACGCAAAGGGAGGCTTGAGCCCGGTTGCGATGCCGACCTGGCCCTGGTCGATCTGCGGCAACACTTCGAATTACAGTCCACCGATCTGTACTATCGCCACCAGCACAGCCCGTACGTCGGCCGCAGGCTGCGTGGGCGCGTTGTGTGTACACTGCTGCGTGGCACCGCTGTTTTTCGCGATGGGCAATGCATTGCCAGCCAGCCCGGCCATCTGGTGAAACCTGGCTCTTGAGCCTGTAAGTTACAGTTTTTTCATCTTTGAAAAGAAAACGTTGAATATACTCGACATTGTATCTCGCCCCTGATATAGTACATATATTCTATTGATAGGGAGATCTGGATGCAATGTCGAAGTTGTGGGACGAGGCTTGTAAGCGTTGGCTACTTTCAGATCCGCAGGCGTTTGTAGACCTCTTATTTACCGGAGGTGTCTTTCTCAAAGAGCAGCGTGTTCAGCTAAAAAGCGTAGCCTATGAGGTTGATGCGTTATTGAAGATCGAGGTCAATGACCAGGTCGTTTTAGTGCATGTCGAATTTCAGACCTACAATGATCCGCGTATGGGAGAGCGCCTTCTGGGTTATAATGTTAATGCACACTTGGAGCATAAACTCCCAGTGTTGTCTATCGTCTTTCATCTCTTGGACGATGGTCGGCTCCCTCCCTCACCGCTGCGCTGGACAATCTCGGGGAAGGATGGTCGAAGTGAATTAGAAATTTTGACTTTTCATTATCATTGTATCGAAATTGGTGAGATGACGCCGGAAGAGATATGGAGTTCGGGACAGACGGCGCTGCTCCCTTTCCTCCCGTTAACAAAAGGTGGAGCGCGTCTTGAGATCGTGGAGCAAATGACCGAAGTGCTATCTCACGTAGAGAATAAAGAACTGGAAGTTGTTGGATTGACGCTGGCTTCTCTCGCTTTTCGTAGCAATCAAAAGGAGTTGGATTGGCTGATCAGGAGGTTAAGTATGCTGCGTGATATCTTTGAAGAATCTCCCGTGATTCAGGAAATACTGAGATGGGGCAAGGAGAAGGGAATATCAGAGGGAATAAAGCAAGGTATCGAACAAGGTATCGAACAAGGTATCGAACAAGGGAAGGCTCAGGAGCGCCAGGAGCATATACAATCGCTGCGCCAGATGCTGCTCACGTTTGTAGAAGCACGTTTCCCCGAATTGAAGGTACTGGCCGAGGAGCAAACAGCGCTGATTGATCAATCGGCTCCGTTGGAACGCCTGGTAACGCAGGTGGGTTTGGCGCAAAATGCTGAAGAGGCGAAGCAGGTGCTGCTTTCACCTCCTCAGAAAACCCCTCGTAAGTCGTCCCGGCCACGTTCGCGTGCTCGGTCCAGGACCAGATAACATCTGGACACAGCTATCGGTATTCAGGTATAGTCTTGTTTTACCTGGACATCAATAGCTGATTATTTCCAATTATCAGGAACTCGGAGTGTGTTTAGAATGTGGCAAACCTACCTACAGCCAACCAGCCTGGATGAGGCGCTGGAACTATTACAACGGTTTGCCGGGGCCTCGCGCATCGTCGCGGGAGGAACCGACGTGCTTGTGGAGTTGCAACGCGGCATACAACCGACCTCAACCCTCATCGATATTAGCGAATTGCACGAACTGAAATACGTGTACTATGAGCAAGAGATGCTCCACCTTGGCGCCCTCGCCACGCATAACGATGTCATTGCTTCCGCTGACTGCGTACGCTACGCGTTGCCGCTTGCACAGGCCTGCCGAGAGGTTGGCGCGCCGCAGATTCGTACGCGTGCGACGGTCGCCGGTAACCTGGTCACCGCCTCACCCGCCAACGACACCATCACCCCGCTCATGGCCCTGGAGGCGCAGGTTGTGCTGACCAGCCGGTTCGGCGAACGTGTGCTGCCCCTGCGCGACTTCTATCAGGGGGTACGGCGTACAGCGCTCAGGCCGGGCGAACTGCTGCGCGAAATTCGCATTCCCGCCATGACTGCCGATCAGCGCGGCCTCTTCCTCAAACTCGGCCTCAGGCGCGCTCAGGCTATCTCCGTCATCAACATCGCTTTTCTGCTCACCCTCAATGACGAACGCGTAAGCGCCGCCAGCATTACGCTCGGTAGCGTCGCGCCAACGATTATCCATGCTTGCCAGGCCGAGACCTATCTACAGGGCAAGGCGCTTGATGAGGCCACCAGCCGCGAAGCCGGACAACTGGCCAGCGCCGAAGCTTCCCCCATCGATGATGTACGCTCCAGCGCCGCTTACCGCCGTGCCACGCTGGCTAATCTTGTCTCGCACGGGCTCCAGCGCCTGGCCGCTGGAACACAGGTAACCCACTGGCCACAGCAGCCGGTGCTCCTTGAAACCGCCGCCCAGGTCGTGCCAGAGCGGGAACATTTTCAAGACGCCATCCGCACCGTTATTAATGGTCAGCCCTACGAGTTGCGGGGAGCGCAGCAGAAGACCCTGCTTAACGCGCTGCGCGAGGATGCCGGGCTGACCGGTACCAAGGAAGGCTGCGCCGAGGGCGAATGCGGAGCCTGTACCGTCTGGCTGAACGGGCAGGCTGTTATGTCATGCCTGGTGCCAGCACCACAGGCGCATAACGCGACCATTACCACAATTGAAGGATTATCCAATGCCGATCACATGCACCCCTTGCAGCAGGCCTTTATCGAGCGCGGCGCCGTGCAGTGCGGCTATTGTATTCCCGGCATGCTGATGGCCGGGGCGAAGCTGCTGCAAGAGCATTCGCACCCCGACCTGGAACAGATTCGCAACGCCCTGGGCGGCAATATCTGCCGCTGCACCGGCTAT
>JAFMRP010001013.1 GCA_017354095.1 Ktedonobacteraceae bacterium | reverse complement strand
TTTGATCATGAGGAAAGTATAGATGGGGTGTGACCTCCAACACAGTCCACAAAAGTGGAAGAAAAGGGGGAGTTTTGAAAGGCTGGAAGACGCCCTGTTGGGGAGAACAAGGTGCTAGAGCAGCGAGCGAGCACGCGCCAGGGCCACTGCCTGTGTGCGGCTGCTCGCTCCCAGCTTGCCGAACAGATGACTGACATGTTTCTTGACAGTGTCCAGGGAAACCACCAGCGTCTGAGCGATGTCCTGATTGGAGGCTCCGGCTGCCAACAAGCGCAGGACTTCCTGTTCGCGTCGGGTGAATGAAACTCCTGGCGAGGAGGAGATGACCGATGGCTGCCGAGCCGAGGAAAGCGCCGGATCGAATGTGGTCGCTCCCTCTAGCGATCTGCTCGCGCCAAGCTGCTCCTGCTCGAAGGCAGCGAGCAGCTTGGCGATGGAGGCATTGAGAGAGACTTCCCACTCGTGTTGCTGGAAATGTGGGGTGAACAGCGCCTGGAGCGCCTCCTTCATCGGTTCGCCTTCATCCAGGTACACGCGCAGGTAGCCCTCTGGCTCCGTTAGCGCAAAGAGACGCTCTGCGATCACGCGTACCTGCTCATGCTGACCTACTTGGTGCAGCGCTACCAGCAACTGAGCCAGATACGTCATGGTGATCCTGACATTGGCCGGTCGATCCAGGTGCCCACGGAAGCGTTCCAGCACGTTCAATGCCTCCCGAAATCGCCGCTGGGCGAAATACACGCGGATTACGATCGGGAGGGCATCATACAGGTTCCTATCCCATGGTCCCTCTGGAAAAAGGATACCACTCACCCAGTCGGATACCTCCTTGAGTTGTCCTTGTACCAGCCACCACTGCGCTCGCACAATTGGTAACCAGCCAGAGAAGACCGCAGAGCGCTCGCGTTGCGTCCACCGCTCCAGCTCGTGTAGCGCGAGCTCAGCCTCCGACCACGCACCTCTCGCTAGCGCAACTTTTACTAACTCGATGTATCCTTCTGCGAGCACATCTAGATGCTGCCAAGCTGTAGCCTCCTGTACGACCGTGTCCAGCAAGCTGCGTGCTTCCTCTAGACGGTTCCACTGGTAAAACACCCGTGCCAGCACGACTTCAAAGTAGCCTTTGAGTAGGGCATAGCCTGCTGTTTGTCCGATTAGATCTAGAGCCGCCAGACTCTCCTCATACGCCAGGTGCAGCTGTCCCGCCTCCAGCGTTGCCATGGCTAGCCATTGCCTGATCTTGTAGGTTGCATAGCGGCTCTCTGATCGGCTCGCCCGCTCATAGGCCGTGAGCAGCCGTGGCACCAGGTTCGCTCCCTCGTGCCGAACCGTGTAGTGAAGGAGGAAACTACAGGCGAGTGGCACCAGCTGCCAGATCGCCTCCTCCTCGCGCGCAAGCGTCTCCTCGATCTCCTGCTCCATGCTCTTCATCCGTTCATCATCCCCATGGGCCACGGCTTCCCAAAAGACCAGATGGATCTGGAGCAGGCGCAGACGCTGGGGCAGCAGAATGTCCTTGCCAGGATCTGCTTCTCGACCTTCGGCGTGAGACACAGCGCCTGCTCGTGTTCCCCAGATTTCCTGATCGATCTCGCCACCAGGCAGCCGCAGGAGCGTTTCCACCCGCGTCATGAGTTGCCGGGCCTCCTGGGAGCTTCTGGTACGTCGATCCTGGGTGGACTGGGTCACCGTGGAGAGCAGGTAGAGCGCTATAGTGAGCAAGAGGTGTACGTGATCGAGCGCCGTCTGCTCGGGCAGTATCAGTGCCCAACGGGCCATCGTCGCTATCTCTCCCCGCAGCCAAAACTCTTCGACCGTTTGCTCCATAAGATGGGCGGCAGTGGAGTAGTCAGCAGCCTGGAGGGCATGGCTCATCGCCTCGTGAACGTCGCCCTCTACCTCATAAAAGGCAGCGGCCCGGCGGTGCAAAAGCGGCACCAGCTCCGGGTGGCGAGCATGCAGAACTGCGAGCAGCGCTTCGCGGAAGAGCTCGTGCAGGCGATAGCGATGCCGCTCCTCATCCAGGGGCACCACAAAGAGGTTGGCCCGCTCCAGGAAGACGAGCATCTGTTGGCTCGCTGCCCTGGTGGGGGCAGCGGTGACGGCCTGGCACGCGGCGGCTGACATCTGTGAGAGGAGAGCGCTCTTGAGCAGAAAGTCGCGCACGCTCTCAGGCAGACGGGCCAGGATCTCCTCTTGTACGTAATCCAAAAGATAACGCTGGCTGCCGGTCAACTTTTCAAGATAGGCCGCGCGATCTGCGCGTTTCTGCAGGGTCAGCGCGGCCAGATGCAAGCCAGCAATCCAGCCCTCGGTCCGGCTCACCAGCCTGCGCACCTCTTCTTCCGAGAGCGGAGGAGAGAGCAACTGGCCCAGATACTGGCTCGCCTCCCCCTCTGCAAAGCGCAGGTCGTCTGCACGGATCTCGGTCAGGTGTCCGCGCACCCGCAGGCGGGCAAGGGGCAGTTCCGGGTCGACGCGGCTGGAGAGGATCAGATGGGTATGCGCAGGGAGATGCTCCAGGAAGAAGCTCACGCCCTCGTGAATGGCTGGGTCGCCGATCACCTGATAATCGTCCACAATCAACACAATGGGGGCAGCATGTCCCTCGCCACCTTCCAGTTCCTGAAGCAACTCCGTGAGCGTGGTGGACAGTGGTGGCGGCTGGGGAGATTGCAGCAGCGCTATCGGGCTCGCTCCAAAGCTCGGGGAAAAGCCGGGGCAATGGCGCAGGGCTGCGATAAGCGCGACCCAGAAGCGCGTCGGCGTCGTGTCCAGGTCGTCCAGCGAGAGCCAGGCGACCACGGCC